>NZ_JBFUGG010000019.1:0-106757 GCF_056403035.1 Flavobacterium sp. P3_A6
TGCTCCAGCTATACCTTGCGGTCCTGTTAGATTTGGRGTYGTGAAAGTGCTACCGTCCGTATAAGTRATSGTGAAAGTGCCGTTTCCGTTATCGGTTGTGCTGGCAATTCCTTTTCCGTCTGCTCCGTTAGCACCATTGGTTCCGTTTGCTCCAGCWAYACCTTGCGGTCCTGTTAGATTTGGGGTCGTRAAAGTGCTWCCGTCCGTATAAGTGATGGTGAAAGTGCCGTTTCCGTTATCKGTTGTGCTGGCAATTCCTTTTCCKKCTGCTCCGTTAGCACCATTGGTTCCGTTTGCTCCAGCTATACCTTGCGGTCCTGTTAGATTTGGAGTTGTAAAAGTGCTTCCGTCCGTATAAGTAATCGTGAAAGTGCCGTTTCCRTTATCTGTTGTGCTGGCAATTCCTTTTCCGTCTGCTCCTTTTGCTGCAACAGATATATTTATAGTTACCGGAATACCGTTTTCATTTGTATAAGTAATCGTACCATTACCATTATCTACCAATGTAGTAATTGTCTCGGTACCTGTAGTACCCAAGCGATACCACTTATTAACGTACCAATAATAGTAACCTGGTGTAATATCGGCAATTGTTTGTGTATTAAACACCAACAAACTATTTACATTACCATTAGTAATAGTTGCTGCATCTACTGTACTTGTTAACGAAACTCTAGGAATCAAAATCCCCTTATTTACAGAAACAACATCAAGTTGAGATGACCCATTTGGTAAAATCGTCCCTATGCCGACTTGCCCATAACCACAAAAACCAATTCCTACAAAAAGAAGTAATAAGTAATAATTTCTCATAATGATAGTATTTTAAAAGAAAAGCATACTTTTAAGGAAAGTGCTTTTGAATTAGATTTTTTTTAACTTTTTTAATTTGATTAATCACAACTAATGCTTAATAAATATTAACTAATGATAAATTAATATTAGCTAATGCTAAATTAATATTTGCAAGAATTAAAGCTTGTAGAATGTTTTGCTGATCCTTGTAGAACTATATCTACAACGGCGTAGATCGCTTTTTAATAAAAAAATTATCCCGAAAAGTAATCCAAGTGTTAGAAAATAATTACTGGAAAATTTTAAAACTAGACTTCCAAACTTATATTCATAAAAAAGATTTCAATTCCGATTTAAAAAATTACAGAATTGATTCTTAGAAAGAGAATTTAAAGAAAATGGCGCATCTATGGCAGTGGCGGTGCGTTGAATTGATAATGCAAAACGACAATGTTTTTTACTGAAGATAATTCTTTCAAACCAAACAATCCTAACCCAAGTGAGTCTATCCAATCTGGTAACCACGCAGAGTAATACTGAAACACAAAAAAAGTTCCAGACAAATAAAATTCAAAAAAAAGATTCAACGCAGAGCCATCGTGCAACTATAATTAAATCAAGTAAAATGTATTTCTTCTGTATCCTCAAAATACAGTTGAAAAATTTCAATTAAATCAGCCAGATTATCAATTTCTAATTTTTCAAAGGCTCTATTTTTAAAAGTACTAACTGTAGTTTTTTTAATTTGCAGGCACTCTGATATTTCTAAGTTGCCATATCCTTTTATTAATAATCTTGCAACTTCAAGCTCCCTATTAGATAATTGTTCTAATGGATTTATTGGTTTTTTGGAGATGTAGAAATCTGAAATCCTGTCTTTAATATTTTGGTTTATATATTTCCCCGATAGAATCATACTTGTGAATGCTTTTTTCATTTCATCTTCAGAACACCCTTTATTCAGGTATCCGGAAGCTCCGGCATTTAAATATCGCATAGCATAAATATTTTCATCATAAGCTGAAAATATCAAAATTTTGATACAGGGCTGAATACTCTTTACCTCTTTAATAATATTTAAACTATTACCATCACGAAAATTGATATCTAAAACCATTAAATCAATTTTTATTTCTCTTACTACTTTAAAAATATCTTTAGTTTCTGAATGCGTAATTTTAGGGTTAAAAAATAATTCGTTAACTAATAGTGAAACCCCTTTTCTTACTATGCTTTGGTCGTCGGCAATTAAAAAACTATGTGTATTGGATAATCTCATTTTTCTTTTTATAATAAATTTAAAATTATTTGTAAAACGCCTCTTTTTACTATTAAATAGCATAATATTTACAGTATTTACGCATAACTGCAATTTAAATTGATATTTATATATTTTTTTATAATCAATTTCTATTTTAGCAACGGGTGTTTTTTGTCAGAAATCAATAACAGGAGTACTACTGACCCTAATACTATTTTATTTTTCTTCATAGATTTTAAATATTGTCTTATATATTTATTTACAAATAGTTAGTCTCCGCCTTTGATTTAAAACATCCAATAATTTCTGCTTTATTAATCACTATAAAATCATAATTAAATTTGTTTTTATTATTGGTGTTATAAGATTTTGTACCGATTAACGTAGGTTTTGAGACTTATTGTCATTTTGAATATAAAGCAAAAATATATATTTTTACCCCACAAAATTAAACCCTTACCTAAAGGTAACTACTTACTTTTAAACAACCACCCCCTATTATTTATACTATGACAGTTAAAAAAAACAAAAATGATGAAAATAAAAACATTAGAGTGGAAAAAATTATACTATGCAAAACGGAATTAATTCCAATTGTGGATGCTATTTATATCATTACTGGAAAATGGAAAATTCCGATAACAATAGCCCTTATGGAAGGTAATAAAAGGTTCGGTGAAATCATAAAAGAGATTCCTAAAATCACTTCTAAAGTACTTGCACATGAATTAAAAGTAATGGCACAAAATGGATTTGTTGAAAAAAAGGGTTATAATGAAGCCCCTGTAAGAATAGAATATGAACTTACTGAGTATAGCTGGTCTGTGAAACCCGTTATATTATCCTTAAGAGATTTTGGCATTATACACCGTGAAAAACTACGAAAAGAAAGAAATAGAGAAGAGTAAATAAATTACCCAATAATCACTTTCAGAATTGATTCCTCATAAAAAGAGATAAAATCAGACTATTCAAAAAAAATTAAACAAATCGATTAACCAGCAACTTGAATTAATTACTTTTTTGATAACGAGAACATTCTTTTTCGTTCGGTGATAAAAAGAAAGTTTTTCATAATTAGAAATGTCCTTAGTAAAATGATGCAAACAAAGACTTCAGTTTAGGTATACTTGGACTAAATGAAAGTTTTGTGAATCTGAATGAGATAATCGGTTATTAAAAATAAGGCTGTCCGAAAAGTAATTTTCGGGCAGTTTTTTTGCTTTTACTTTGCTTTTCTTTATTTTTTAAGTAGAAAAATCATGATTATCAGCCAGTTTTTAGACCTCATTCGGTTCATCAGCAAGACCTTTTTTCATTGAATCTAAAGAATTTGAATCCAGAGAATTCTGCCAAATTAATAGACAGTGTTGTTGAAAAGTTAGAAATTTCTGCTATTCTCACGCAGTTTAAAGCAGGCGGAAGATCCGGTTATATTCATCCTGGCAATTTTACTGCTGTTTTTGACTTCATAAACCTCCTATACAAGCTTATTGAAGATCATTTTAGCTCAAATTTACAGTTTTCAAGAAAGTCTCTGTAAAAAATCAAATGATATTAAACAAAAAAGAGATTGTCCTTTAGGACAACCTCTTTTGTATAAAACAAAAAAAATATTTTAATATTTTATGAAATGAAATCTATTAACAAACATAAGTCCAATTACAGGTATGGGTTTTCTATTTTGATTAACAGCATTCACTATTCCAGAAATCAAAATAATTAATATCCCAAAACACAATACTGTAAACAGCGTTGAAATAAAAGGGTCAATTGGAATTATTGGAGTAAAAAAGATACTTAGTATTACGCCCAAAACACCCAAACCAAATGATTGTTTTAAATGGTATTGCGCAAATGTAGATCTTCCGCCATTGTAATAAACAACAAAAGATATTACCCACCCTACAATAGTGAGATAACTAATAATTGAAATAGTTTTTCTGTTCATTTAATTTTTTGTTATGATAAGCCGGTTTTTGTTTCTCATTTTGTTTATATACTTTAATTAATCATTTCAAATGAAGCAATACGCACCATCTTTACTGACTTTTTTGATCTGTCTTCAATTGAAGCATCAGGGGCTTTCTTTTTAAGGCATTCAATTCCTTTGTCACGTGAAAATCTGTCTTTAAACATTTTACTTACTCCAATAATTTTTCCGTTGAAGGCTTTTAAATTAAAGTATGTTTCATTATTTAAAGATGTCTTTCGAAAAAACTTTATACTGTCCAGCGAATTACGTTTTACAGATTCGATTCCTTTTAGACACATTAATTTTCTTGTATATCCCCCACTGCTTAGAATAACTTTGCCCTTTTTGTCTATAAAATCAAACTGAAATTCTCCATTTGCCTTTTTATTAATTACAAATTTTTCCATTTTAAAATTTATTTTTTTAGTAATTGATATTAAATTTAGATTCTAAATAATAGAAGATCTAATCATTAAAAATGATTTTAAATGTTGTCCCCTTCCCTACCTCACTCTCAACAGTAACTGCTCCTTTCATAGACTCAATCTGGCTTTTTGTCATATATAGACCTATACCGTTAGCCTTTTCATGTTTATGAAATGTTTTATACATTCCAAATAACAAATGCCCATATTTTTCGAGATCAATTCCTAAACCATTATCTTTTATGGTTAACACTTTTTTTCCTTTTTCCAGGAAGAAAGTGAATTCAATTATTAGAAATTCATTAGGATTAGCATACTTTATTGCATTTGTGCATAAATTCTGCAAGATGCTTTCGAGATAAGCAGGATTAAAATTTATTGTGGTATCCTTTGGAATATTGTTTATAATAGTAGCACTATTTCTATAACTATAAGCATTAACAATATTGAGTACTCTGTTCAAATAAACGTTTAAATTCAATGGCTTAACAATAATATCAACATTATTTTCTACATTAACTATTTGAGATAAATCTTCGATTGTTTTGCTCAAATCATTGGAAACCGTACGCAGATATTTCATCATTTCGCAATTTTGATCAAAACTCTGATCCAAATCAATCATGTCCAGAAGCATTTTAAAATTTCCCGCATGTGAATTTAAATTATGAGATGCGATATGAGAAAAATTCAATAACCTATTATTTTTTTCACTGTATATCTCCATCTCTTTCATAAGTTCCAACTCTTTTTCTTTTTGAGATGAAACATCAGTGTCTATTCCATTTGAAACATCGGAAGTTGAAGTTTCAAGCGCAAACCTAAAATGCTCTTCTAAAACTTTAAGTCTCGATTCTTGGGTCTTAAAATCTGTTATATCGGTTATTTGTCCATAGAACGCAATGCTGCCATCACTATTTAATTCTCTTTTTGCTGAAATCCTGAACCAACACAATCCTTTTGTTGGCAATTGTGCCCTAAAAACCAAATTCCATCTCTTTTCTTTAATAGAATCAATTAAAGATTGCCTTACTAAACACTTGTCTTCCTGATGAATTTGATTATAAACAGAAAGTGTTGTATCCGTAAATACATCATCTGATAAAATTTCAAACATTTTATAAGCAGAATCGTTTATAAAAGGTATATCATAATTATTATCAGCTGAAATTGTCAATACAAAAAGAGCATCCTGAATTTCATCAAACAATTTAGATTTCAAACTATTAATAGTTTTTCCTTTTTTGATTTTATAAAAATCAAATTCCATACTCTTATTTTTAATATCATTCATTAAATTCTATTAGATTAGACTAATCAAAACCTGAACACATTTTCCTTTATAATCAATAGTATTATGCATTTGAATATTATATATTGTTCCTTTAAAATGAAAGTTTAATTGATATTATATTTCCAACATGATGTTTGAAGTATCAATAAAAATATATTATCCAAATCAATCAAAACATCCGATATTCTAATTACTAATATGTTTATGTCACTGTAGAAATAATAAAAAAGAAGAGATTTCATCAAGTTTTAATACCAAAAACTAAATAGCTAATTCTATCGTACACATTCTCTCTTTCCTCTCATCTGCCTGCAACAAAAAAGACCATCCTTAAAACAGAAAAATCCAGAATTAATAATTTAAAAAACACATTAAAACTAACCCATTTGCAATTTTTAATACTTTATCAATCCCTGACATTACAAAAATACTTCCAATAAAATCAATGGCTTGTAGAATGATGAGGAGTCTGTTGTAGAATTATTTCGACAACAAATAAGCTGCAATCAAATATTATTTCACAAAAAAAACAGGGATTTATAAATCCCTGTTTTTTTTGTGTAAAATCCGATAAAAATATTCTAACCCTTTATTTGATCATAAAKTAATTTAAAAGACAGTTACTTCTCATAATATAGCTGGAAAAATTTAATTAAATCGGCTAAATTGTCAATTTCCAATTTTTCAAAAATTCTGTTTTTATAAGTGCTTACCGTAGTTTTTTTAATGTTTAACAATTCTAATATTTCCAGGTTGCCATAACCCTTAATAAAAAGCTGAGCTACTTCAATTTCTCTATTCGATAGCAGATCTAATGGATTAGCAGGCTTTTTTGAAATGTAACAATCTAAAATTCTGTCTTTAATATTCTGAGTAATATATCTCCCTGATGAAATCATACTATTGATCGCATATTTTATTTCATCTTCAGAGATTTCTTTATTCAGGTATCCAGATGCTCCTGCATTCAAATATCTCATTGCGTAAATATTCTCATCGTAAACCGAAAACATTAATATTTTAATGTCTGGCTGAATTGCTTTAATTTCTGACATAACACTAATACTATTTCCTTCTGAAAAACTTACATCTAAAATCAATAAATCAATTTTAAATTCTTTCAGTACATTTAAGATATCTTTAAAATTTCCTGCCTTGTAAATTGAGGCATTTAAAAACATCTCTTTGATAATTAAAGAACCCCCCTGCCTGACAACACTATGGTCATCTGCAATTAAAAAACTATAACTATTTGGTAATATTGTCATTTATATTTCAGTAAAATTTAATGTAGAATTCATCTATTATTTAACTTTTATCTCTTTTAGAATTGCACAATACATGCAACACTTATTACATTTTTATATTCTAAACTAATTTCAGTATCAAATTAAATACAACCGTTGTTCCATTCCCTTCTTCACTTTGAATACTAATTTCTCCGCCAAATAATTCAACAATTTCTTTACATAAATTCAGCCCTAAACCAACACCCAAATCATTTACCTTTCCTGAAACAATACCCTGATAATACAACTCAAATATATTTTTTAAATCATTTTCTGAAATTCCAATCCCATTATCCTGAATTACTACTTTTAAGTTTAACTCCTTGTCCTTTATATTTTCAAGATCAATAGCAATTGAAATAAGTCCGTGGTTTGTAAATTTATTAGCGTTACCAATTATATTATAAAAGAGTTGATGAATTTTCACAGCATCTGAATAAACTTCATAGTCTGAAACTAAATTAGTATGGACTTTTATTTTATTTCCTTTGCTCTCCACTAATGAACTCATGGAAGAAATAATCTGGTTTATTTCGTTTTTTAAATAAAAATTTTTGCTTTTTAATTTAGGCGACTGATTTTCATCTTTAGAATACTCTAAAATTTGATTTGCCAAAAGAAGAAGCGAATTTGTTGTAAATTGAATCGATTCAAAGGTTTCTTTCATCTCAGTATCTTTTACAGACGAGCTAATCTTTTTACTATAAATAGAAATTATGCTTAAGGGAGATCTGATTTCATGGCTTATCATACCCACAATCCTATTTTTAAAATTCAGGCTTTGTCGAATCTGATTTTTTGCATTGGTCAATCTTTCTTCATATTCAAAAGCCATTCTCGTAAAGCTTAAAAGTATAATGGATATAATAAACATCAATACTATCACTATTGCTATCGCATAATTCCTTACTTTTTTATTGGCCTGATATTGAATCTGTAACTGAGTCTGAGCGTCTTTTTGAAGAATGTCTAAAGATTTATTATAAGTAGGTATTATTCCATCTTCCAAATTCAACAGTTCATTATTAAGCTGAATCAATTTAAGGTCTTGCTCTTTTAAACTTGTAAAAGAGTTTTTTAAATTTATAAATTGATTTTTATAATACTTATTAGTAACTGTAAACAAATTTACTATCTGATCTTCAATACTTCCAGACACTATCTTATCAGTATACTTCATTGTCACAATTATATTTAACTGTTCCTTTTGTATATTGATTTTTCCTGCTAATGCATCACCTAATCTTGAAAACAGTCCTTTTCGCGATACACTGTCAGTTTTTATATAAGACTCTATCCCAATACTATTTAAAATCTTTTTGTATTCAAATTTGTTGAGTTTAAATACTTTTGAAGGATTGTTTTTATCAAGGTTAAATTGTATCTCAATAATAGAATCAATGTCAGATTTTAAAGCTGAAATATTAGATTCTAATTGATGTTTTTCCATCAGAATCTTCATAAACTCCTTATTGTCTCTACTATTAGTAATTAGACTATCTAGTAAATAGCTCATCTCTCTTAAAGAAGCAGTATATTTTTGTAACGAAACCTGATTTTTATTACTGCTATAATTATTAAAATTCCTCTGAGATTCAATAAATGAATTATTTACTTTGCTCGTAAAATGTGATATTTTATTCAAAGAATTCATAGAATCCAAAGCTCTTGATATCTTGGATTCATTTGTTGATTCATTATACCAGACAATAACAGCAATTACTTGTAAAAAAATAACACTTGCCAGTAAAGTGTAGTGGATTATTTTTCTATACCTGAATTTTAGCTTTAATAAACTAAATGTATTATTTATTAAAAATTTTCTAATCAAAATTTATATTTTAAAATGATACAAAAAATAATGAGTTAAGAAAGTAAAAACTCATATAATTGTTGTAATTACGTATTATCATTAATGTCAAAAATTTTAACACTTTAAAAAAACTAGCTTTAAATTAAAACATCAACACTAACTTAATGACAGTAAATATTCAAAGAGATTGGGGGAGTCTTTGTAAATGAATAAATTGTCTCAAACAATTCACATAATTATAGTTCATTTTTAGAATATATTTTTAAAATAAGTTGCAAAAATACTCTGTTTAAATAAAATATTATGTAGAACATTATAAAACCAAACGTAGAATTAGTTCTACAAAATGGTTTCTTTTACTATCTAGAATTTTATAAAAAAGCAAATAAATATTTATTATCTGCTTAAAATCTTTATAAAAACTACTTCACTAAACCAGTTTAGAAATAGTTGTTTTCTAAAATTCTTAACAATTAACCTAAATCGCAATATTTGTAAAAAATTAATCTCTTTATAAAATAAAAAACAACGAACTGATTAACAAATAATTAATTTTTTGTTTTATTGACTATCTGTGACAATTAACATCCAGAATTCTGTTTACAATTTACTGCTCATTTTTTTCATTTAACATTGCTTTTTAATTTTGCCGAAAATTTTAAAATTTAATAAAATGAAAAAAAACATAATTACATTCCTTTTTGTATCTGCTGTAACCGCTTTAAACGCTCAGAATAAAATTGAAGAAACTCCAAAAAATGACTTTAACAAATGGTCTGTTGAATTAGCCGGCGGTGTTAACAAACCACAAAGACTAATGTCTCCTGGTTATTTTACTTCAACTCCAAGTCCTTACGTTGTTGATTTGGGAGTAAGATACATGTTTAACAACAAATTTGGTTTGAAAGCTGACTTTGGCTATAACAGTTTTACTGGAAAAAGCAATTCTGTAGATTTTGATACTAAATATTACAGAGCAGACCTTCAGGCTGTTGCTAACTTAGGAAGGATCATGAGTTTCGAAACCTGGACTAATACTATTGGTTTATTAGGACATGCAGGTTTTGGATTAACACAATTAGAAGATGAAAACTCTGCAATAAAAGACAGAATGGGTAATTTTATGACTGGTGTAACTGGTCAGATTAAATTATCTAACCGAATTGTTTTGACTGGAGATTTTACAACTATACTTAATGCTGCTCAGGATCGAACTTTTGATTCAGCAAGTAATACTAATTCCAGAGGATTCTCAGGAATTCTTTTTAATGGAACTGTTGGCTTAACTGTTTATTTAGGCAAAAATGAAAAACATGCAGATTGGGTTATTGACAGCGAAAATGAAGAATTGAAGAAAAAAATTGCTGATATTGAAACTTCAATGTTAGATACTGACAGAGATGGTGTTCCTGATTATTTAGATGAAGAACCAAATACTATTTCAGGTGTTATGGTTAACACTAAAGGAAAATCAATTGATGTAAATAACAACAACATACCTGATGAATTAGAAAGTTATTTATCTAAAACGTATGGAAAAAATACAGATAAGTCTCCTATTGTAAGCAATAATGATTTGGTAAAAAATCTAATCAATGATAATTACATATGTACATATTTTGATTTCGGTAAATCTAATCCAACAAACGTTTCTACAGAAGGCATCGATTTTATTTTAACTTATTTGAAAAATAATCCTGCTGCCTCAGTTGATATTATTGGTCATGCCGATGAAATAGGAAAATCAGCTAACAATGATAAATTATCCAATTCAAGAGCAAACAGTGTCAAAAATATTTTGGTAAAAGCTAACATTAATCCTTCAAGAATAAATGTTATTGCAGCAGGTGAAGACAGTTCAGTAGACAAGGATTCAGAGGGTGCCAGAAAATTGGTCAGAAGGGTAACATTTAAAGTTAAATAAGACGCTTTCAAAACATAAACAATATTTTATTATTTAATTTCGAATCATCCATAAAATGGCTTAAAAATTACCTGAGGGGGCATTAAGAAAGCTTCAGAGAAATCTGAAGCTTTTATTTTTTTCAGAACTAGTACTTGAAAGCCAAATCATATAAGAATTCAGCATCTTTTTTTAATTCCCTGCCATCGAGTAATTCAATCTACAGGAATATTTGGCGGATATATGTGGGGAAATACAAGAAAAACAGCCATCATTGGCTGGGAGGCTGCAAAAAAAAATATTGAGCAAGAAACGGATTTTTTAAAATAAGAATCAGTTGCAATTTTGCATCATAAAATTTAAAAAAATGATGACAAAATTAAAAAACAAATTAGCATTAATTACAGGTGGAACAAGCGGAATAGGAAAAGCCACAGCAATTGATTTCATAGAAAATGGAGCATCTGTAATTATAACAGGGCGATTTCAAAACACTATCGACGAAACTATAAATGAATTAGGTGAAAAAGCCACAGGCATAGTTTCTGATGCAGGGAAAATGGCAGACCTATTGCAATTAGGAGAGAAAGTAAAATTAATTGCACCTCAAATTGACATCTTGTATGTAAATGCAGGTTTTGGAAAGTATGCTTCAATTGAGCAAATAGACGAAAACCATTTTGATGAGCAGTTTAATGTAATTGTGAAAGGAACATTATTTACTGTCCAGCAAATTTTGCCGTTAATGAAAGAAGGCGGTGTTATTATTTTAAATACTTCCATTGTAACAGAAATTGGAATGCAAAATTCTTCTGTTTATTCAGCAGCAAAAGCTGCAGTTCAATCATTTGTAAAAACATTTGCATCAGAATTAGCCTCAAAAAAAATCAGAATTAATGCCGTTAGTCCAGGACCGATTGCAACTAATTATTTTGACCGTTCCAATTTAACAGCTGAACAAATACAAGGTATTTCAGGTGCAGTACTGCCACAAGTGCCGCTTGCTCGTTTCGGAAAACCTTTTGAAGTAGCAAAAGTAATTACTTTCCTGGCATCAGAAGATGCCTCTTTTATGCACGGAACAGAAATATTTGTCGATGGTGGATTTCCTAAAATCAAATAATGGAAAATATAAAAACCAAAATAATGAATATTGACTGGCAGGCAATAACAGAAGAAATGAACGATAAAGGATTTGCAATTGCTGCTGATTTATTATCAAGTGATCAATGCAATGAGATAATTGGCAATTATACAAACCTAAATGCTTACAGAAAAACGGTAGTGATGGAACGCTACCGTTTTGGTTTGGGCGAATATAAATATTTCAATTACCCATTGCCAAATCTTATTCAAAACATCAGAGAAAGCATATATCCAAAACTGGCACCTATTGCAAACTCTTGGATGAAAGTGTTAAATATTGATACAATTTTTCCAGAGACACATCAAGAACTTTTGGAACAGTGTAATGCAAATAATCAACTAAAAGCAACTGTTTTGATTTTGAAATATGGTAAAGGCGGACACAATACTCTGCACCAAGATTTGTATGGAGATGTGTATTTCCCTATTCAAACCGTTTTATTTCTTAACGAGCCAGATCAAGAATTTACAGGTGGTGAATTTGTATTGACCCAACAAATACCAAGGGCACAATCAAAAGCCATTATATTAAAACCAAAGAAAGGAGATATGCTTATTTTTACAACTAATTTTAGACCAGTAAAAGGCAGTAAAGGTTATTACCGTGTAAATATGAAACACGGAGTAAGTGAAATTCATAGTGGCGAACGTCACACTTTGGGAATTATTTTTCACGACGCATTGACTTAAAAAATGATTAAACATCTTTCAATAAACGATGATGATTTACGATATCAAATAAAGCAAAAAGAAATCTGCTTTGGCGGTAATAGCAAATTAAAAATCTATGGGACACTACAATGTAAATCTGGTAAACGGATGAAAAAGGAGAATCGTGTTTTTTTTATTTCTAAAGAAGAAGCTGTTAAAAATGGTTTTCGTCCTTGTGGGCATTGTATGAAAACCAACTATCAAGAATGGAAAAATGAATTTATTTAGCAACGAAATGGACTATACAGAAAATATATTGCCGAGTGACGGAATGGTAAATTATTTTGGAAAACTATTTACACAAAAAGAAGCTGATAATTATTTAGAATGTTTTCTTAATACTATTGAGTGGAAAAATGATGAAGCTATTATTTTAGGTAAACGTATTATTACTAAACGAAAAGTTGGTTGGTATGGAGACACTAATTTTAATTATACCTATTCCAAAACAACCAAACAGGCATTGAGCTGGACAAAAGAACTGCTGGAATTAAAAAACAGTATTGAAAATCAAACTGGAGAAAAATTTAATTCCTGTTTGCTTAATTTGTATCATAATGGAAATGAAGGAATGGCTTGGCATAGTGATGCAGAAAAAGACTTAAAAAAGAACGGAGCAATCGCTTCATTGAGCTTTGGAGCAGAACGGAAATTTGCTTTCAGGCATAAAAGAACTAAAGAAACTGTTTCATTAATTCTTGAACACGGAAGTTTATTAGTTATGAAAGACACGACTCAAACAAACTGGCTTCATAGACTACCCCCTGCAAAGCTGATCACAAAACCAAGAGTGAATTTAACTTTCAGGACAATTGACTATTGCAATGAAACTTGTTGCCGAATTTTGGCCGACAAATACTGAGCTGACAAAAATAATAGCGATTACATCCAAACAAAACGACGGAGCAATAAAGCTTCTTGAACGTGTAAATTTTATTAAAACAGCAGATCTTGAAAATGATGAAATTGAATATCTGTTTGTAAAATAACTTTTGATAAGTATAACTTATATTTAACCAATATCAGGACTTTTTTGTAGTTTCGCAGCTTAGCAGGTTTAGGTCAAACAACTAAGTAATGTTTAAAGAAAATGCAGAGCATATCAAAATAAATCAGACCATATTATGCCGCATTTAATAGGAATCATCATTTCCTTTTTTCTTTCTATCATCCTTTTTACAAAAAAAGGAAAATCACAAGCTGATCTTATTCTGTCGTTTTGGTTATTCTTCATTGGTACCCATTTGTCTTTATTTTACATTCATATTACCGGTCAATATGTTAGATTCCCATACTTCCTTGGTTTTGAAATTCCTCTACCACTAATCCATGGACCTTTTTTGTATTTATACACGAGATCTTTAACAAGTCAAAACAATAAAAATGAACATTGGCTAATCCATTTTTTGCCGTTTATTATCGCAATTGGGGTGTTGTATCAATTCTTTCTCCTTTCTTTTGATAAGAGAATCGAGGTATACATAAATGCGGGTGCTGGTTTTGAAAATATCATGAAATTGATGTACCTAGCTACATTGTTATCAGGTGTGATATATGTTATTTTATCATTGTCACTGCTGAAAGAATATTCCGCATATATTTCTAATCAGTATTCAGACCTGGAAAAAATAAATTTAAACTGGTTAAGGTATTTAATTTTTGGAATTGGCGCAATATGGATATCTGTATTTTTTGCCAATGACATTTATACCTTTACTATACTCGATATTTTCATCCTGTTTGTTGGGTATTTTGGAGTAAAGCAAGTTGGTATTTTTACAAATAGTAATATGACCAGTCAGTTAATTAATGAGAAAGAAGATGAAGTGGACGCCGCTAATATTACAGGAAAAATCAAGTATCAAAGTTCTACTGCAAATGAAACTTTACTATTAAAAATTCATCAGGATCTGCAAGACTTAATGCAGGAAGAAAAGTTATATAAGTATCCGGAACTAAATTTAGAAGAATTGGCGCAAAGATTAAATGTAAATTCCAATATTTTGTCACAAGTAATTAACTCAATTGAGAACAAAAACTTTTTCGATTATATCAATGAACTGCGAATCGCTGAATTTATAAAGATTTCAGTCCTGCAGGAGAACCAAAGATTCACCTTGCTTTCTTTAGCTTTCGAAGTAGGTTTTAATTCTAAAACCTCTTTTAACAGGAATTTCAAAAGAATAACCGGACAAACCCCAACAATGTATTTAAAGGAACAAAAAATACAGTTAAAATAAGTACCAACTTACCCTTTGGAACGATGGGATACGATGTTTAGTTCATTTTTGCAGCTTTATTAAAACTCAAAAAAATGTATCGAAACAAATTACTTTCATCCGTCCTTTTCCTCTCAATTTTTGTCTTTTCTTGCGAAAACGAAATGAAAATTGATGAGCCTGGTAACTTAGTTCCAAAAACAGTTGATCAGGATTCCAGTCTTCCTTCGATTGTGATTAATAACGCAAAACTACATGCCGAAACTTTTGGAAATCCAAACAATCCAATTATTTTCATTTTGCATGGTGGGCCTGCATCAGATTATCGATATCTGCTAAATTGCAAGGAATTTGCAGATAATGGATATTTTGTGGTCTTTTATGATCAGCGTGGAACGGGTTTATCACAACGATTTCCGCGTTCGTATTACACAAGTATTCAAACCTCTTTCGATGATCTGAGTAGTGTAATTGCCTATTACAGAAAATCCCAAGCGCAGAAAATTTTCTTATTAGGGCATTCCTGGGGCGCTATGCTGGCTGGAGCTTACATCAACCAATATCCAAATGCCGTAAATGGTGCCGTTCTGGCAGAACCTGGTGGCTTAAAATGGAAGGATATCGATGACTATGTCAAGCGCTCCCGTAAGATGGACATTACTGGAGAAGCATTAAATAATGCGATCTATATGGATCAATTTCTTACAGGTAAAGAAGATGAACATGCCGTTTTAGATTATAAATATAAATTACTGGCGTCAACTGGCGACGAAAATGCGAATGTAGGTAATGAGGGAACCCTACCTTTCTGGCGTCCAGGTTTTATATTACAGGATGTCTACTTTGACATTATTAAAAAAGAGAATTCCGATTGGACAGCCCATTTAGACCAATTTAAAACAAAAATCTTATTTATATATAGTGAGCGAAACAAAACTTATGGTTTAGTCCACGCCCAAAAAGTATCATCATCCTTTCCAAATGTTCAAATGTTTGAAACAAAAGGAGCTGGRCATGATATGCTTTCTTTTCCAACTGGCTGGAACAATACTTTTCCAACAATCCTTAACTATTTCAACGCTTTAAAATAAGCTCTACAAAGAAAACATATTCAAATGAAACATAAAATTATCATTATTATAACGGTATTATTGTACTCAATAAGCAATTACTGTCATGCGCAAAGTATAAACTGGGCGGGATTAAAAGAAGAACAGCGACACTTGATAAACCTGCAGTTAGGAATAGACTATGGTGTAATTTACGGTCTTGGTTATGGCTATCACCTCAAGTCAAAATTACCTTTAGTAATAAACGCAGAGTTTTCAATACCATCAGGAAATAAGTTTTTTGATGATTTTAAAACTAAAATCGGGATGCATGCGAAGCTGCTTAAAGTAAATAATGTTGCAGTTAGTTTAAATATTAACGGCATTTTCAGGAGGTATGAAAATACCTTGGTGAGTCTTTCAAATTTTGGAGGTTCTGCGAATATTATTATTGGTTATTACAACCCCAAATGGTATGTGAACGGAGAGTTCGGTTTTGACAAGGCAATTGTTACTCATTTTAAGCATACGGATGTTTACAAAAACAACTTTCCTGAAGTTAAAGATGGATGGTATGAAACAACAGGAGGAAATGCTCAACTTGGGATGCAGATTGGTTATTCTTTTACTAAAAGTGATATCTATTTAAAAGGAGGAAAAACTATTTCACAGGATTTTAAAACATCACCAACTATCCCTATTTATGTACAATTAGGTTACAACCTTAAACTTAAATAAGTTAAATCTAGCCTGCGAACATATATTCACTTTACATTTAGCATAGCACTTTAAAAATGACCCTATCTGGTAAACTTGCCCTTAAATAGCATATAGAAAGCCTGTAATTACAGTTACTACTATAAAGCCATCTAAGCCATTTTCTCTAGGAACTATATTATTTTCATGATTTTTCCGAATTTGACATATTTATTTTTTAATTTTGTTTTATTACATATGAATTATAGCATTCATTTTAAACAACTTAACTCTTAAATTTCTCTGTAAAAATGTTTAAAAAACTGGTGTTTTGAGTTTCATGGCAACATCGTGGCGTAATAGGTTAAAAAATTAAAAAAATGCAGGATATACGCGGGTTCTAGCTTATAAGTTCGAATCCTGCTCTCCCCACAAAAAACGTTTCAAGCAATTGAAACGTTTTTTTTTGCTTTATACTTAAAAAATCCAATCTCATTTTACAATGATATGGATCAGGAGCAAAAGCTGGGGATTAGGCAAAAAGATTGGATAATCTGAACAAGAAGAAATCCATTTTCTTTTTGAAAATCCCCGCAATGAAAATAAAATTAGAACAGTCTATCTTAGGATAACTGCTGATGGAATCCAAAGGGAAACATCCACCAAATGAAAATAGAACAGCACTCGCTGGGACCAGAAAACCGAAAGAGCTATCAGTACAAAGAAAGATGCAAGATCTCTTATTTTTTCTGGATTCACTGATTTTAAAAGTCAATGAATGCAAAACAGAAATTATCTATAGCTGCAAGCTGGTAACTTCCGAAAAGGTCATGGACTATGCACTGGGAAAGATTACTCTACGGATTAAGGTACTGAAGGAATTTCAAAGGCATAATGATGAATGACAGCCCTGTTAGGAAAATGATATGCTAAAGAGACTTTTGATCGGTTCACCATCACTAAAAATCACTTAACAACATTTATTAAATTTAATGCTGGTGATTTTGAATTTGCAGACATAAATCTTGAATTCATTAAAGACTTTGAATTTTATCTCAGATCAGTTCGTGACTGCAGTAATTATATCGCGCTTAAATACATTGCTAATTTCAAAAAAAATGTAATTCGTGCAATTGATGATCAACTTTAAATGATGAAAAATTTAAAAAATTCAGCGGAATTTTCATTTCAGGAAGTAATGAATCTTTTTCGGGAAAATGGGCTATGATAGTTATCAATATCTTGTGAGTGGAAAAATGAGGTATAATAAACTCAAAAAGGCCATTCAAGGCATTAATACAAGGATGTTGGTAAAGACTCTTAATGAACTGGAATCAAAGAAAATAGTAAAAATAAAAGCACATACAACGGTTCCTCCAACTGTGGAATACTCTTTAACGGACAAAGCTGCAAACCAAAACCTTAGGTTTTTGCTTTTGACTCGCGAAAGATAGTTGTGTGCAAAAATGACTATCATTGATCATCTTCTGTCAAAATCAATTGACCACCAAAATTCAGTTTAAAATGAACAGCAAATTTTGAAATATTATCCTTAAATTAGTTTGCTTAAATAAAATACTAAAAATCAATACTTTACAGTATAAATACATTCATTTTTAGGACGCTCTTCCTAAACTTAAACTGGGTGATCACTTACTCTGAACCTGATGGTCATATTAGACCAAAAAAAATGGTCAATTTGTCCGTTTTTCATCCACAGCACTAAATACATCAAAAAACATAGATTTAATTAAACGCTATTTGTGATTATCGATTTATTTGAATAAAAATAAAGATGTTAATAATTTTACGACATATCGTAAGTGAAAAATTCATAAACAATATTTAAATACTTGAAAATAAAACACTTACATACAAAGGCATATTCTTTGAAAATAGTATTGAAAACAATAGTATTATTATGAAATATGAAAACAGCACTTAAAAATAAATAAGTCGAATGCAAGATTATTTTTTTCTTAATCTACATTAATCGACAGCCTTTTGCACCTTGGCTAAGTTTGTAAAAGAAATTTAACAACATTTATCAAATCAAAATTAAATTGAATTGCCATTCTGATTTTGACATTTATCAACAAAAATTAATCTAAAACCATAAAAACAATGAGCACATTTAAAGTACAAGACGGAACAGAAATTTTTTACAAAGATTGGGGAACAGGACAACCAATTGTTTTTCACCACGGATGGCCATTATCTAGTGATGACTGGGATGCACAAATGATGTTTTTTCTAAAACAGGGATACAGAGTTATTGCACATGATCGTCGCGGACACGGTCGCTCTGGCCAAAGTTCAGAAGGGAACAATATGGAAACATATGCATCAGACATAGCTGAATTGACAGCAGCTCTTAACTTAAAAGATGCAATTCATGTTGGTCACTCAACCGGTGGTGGAGAAGCAATACGTTATGCCGCAAAATATGGAAAAGGACGTATTGCAAAAGCGGTAATAATTAGTGCTGTAACACCAATTATGATTCAAAATGAAACAAATCCTGAAGGTCTGCCATTAGCTGTTTTTGATGAAATAAGACAAGGAACCGGATTTAACAGAGCACAGTATTTTCATGATTTTCCTATTCCATTTTACGGATGGAACCGTGAAGGAAAATCAGTTCAGGAAGGAATTAAACACAATTGGTGGCGTCAGGGAATGATGGGTTCCGTACTTTCACATTATGAAGGAATAAAAGCTTTCTCTGAATCAGATTTTACAGAAGATCTTAAAAGTTTAGATATTCCGGTTTTGGTATTGCACGGAGAAGATGATCAAATCGTTCCTTACGGTCAGGCACCAAGAGCTGCAGCACTTTTGAAAAACGGAAAACTAATTTCGTATCCTGGATTTCCTCATGGAATGCCAACTACAGAAGCAGAAACAATCAATAACGATATTTTGGCTTTTATTAAATCATAAGCAAAATATTAAATTAATCGAAACTGCCTGTAAAGGTTCGCTTTAAAAGGCAGTTTTAAATTTTCTAATTATGAGTTCGTTTCAACAACCCGCCTTTGATACCGTTACAGAAGCTTTACAATGGCTGAATCAGCAAGGTTTTACAGAAAACTTTAATCTTGATGAAAACTGTATCCGTTATAATAATAACAAACAAACTATGTCTCCGGAAGAATTCAAAATTGAATATGTATTTCGTTTTGAAGGAGATACTGACCCTGGTGATGAAGATATTGTGTACGGAATCATATCTGAAATCTATAATATAAAAGGTGTTTTAACAAGCGCTTTTGGAATTTATGCCGACGCTGTTTCTGCAGAAATGATCAAAAAACTTTCAACACATTAATAATAATTTCAATAAGGCAATAATAATTTTACGAAATATCGTAAGAAAAAAATAGTGCTTTAAAACATAAACATCAATATAACAGCAAATTACAAACTTGGTATTTTATTGGCTTAATTAATAACATTAAATATAAAACTTATGAAACCATCAGTAAACCTATTATCTCCAGAAAACCACGCTTTAGTATTAATTGACTTCGAAGGGCAAATGGCATTTGCTACAACGAGTATTGCGTTAAGCGAATTACGTAACAATGTTGCCATCATTTGTGGTGCGTCAAAAATTTTTAATGTGCCAACAGTCGTTACAACAGTTGCAGAAGAAAGCTTTTCAGGTCCGGTATTCCCGGAAGTTGAAGAATTTTATCCAATCCCAACTTCAGGATATATTGACCGTACAACAATGAATACGTGGGAAGATGAGAATGCTTACAAAGCTATTACCGGCACAAAAAAACAAAAAATAGTACTTGCAGGATTATGGACAGGTGTCTGCATCGTTGGGCCTGCCCTATCTGCAATTGACGAAGGTTATGAAGTTTACATCATTACAGATGCTTGTGGAGACGTAAGCAAAGAAGCTCACGAACGCGCGATACAAAGAATGATACAAGCAGGCGCAAAACCAATAACTTCGATCCAATATTTGTTAGAACTTCAAAGAGACTGGGCACGTCAGGAAACGTATGTTCCGGTAACGAATTTAATGAAAAAACACGGTGGTTCTTACGGTTTAGGCATTCATTATGCGCATAATATGTTGAAACACTAATTCAACTTTTTCATTCATTTTATTATAAATCTCTCACGCTTCATTATGTTGGAATCATCAAAATCCATATTGCAAAAAAAGAACTTCGGAATCATCATAATGTGTTTTCTTTTACTAGGAAGCATTGCATCGGCACAAAATTTTAAACTTTTGCGCTATGACGAAAACTACGAATTTCTAAAAGATTCGAGCAGAAACTTTTATCAGAATTTAAAATTCATTCCTTTAAACAAAGAGAAAGATTTTTATATGTCTCTTGGAGGTGAAGCCCGATATGAATATGTCGATTTCAACAATGAAGACTGGGGAAGACTTAATATTGGCCACAACAACTTTTTATTGCAGCGTTACGATCTTCATGCCGATCTTTATTTAGGAAAAACCTTTAGAGTATTTGCACAATTACGAAGTGCCTTACAAGACGGACGAATCAACGGTCCGCGTGGTATTGACAAAGATCAATTGAATGTTCAGAATCTTTTTTTAGACGTCAATTTATATCAGAAAGAAGATAAAAAGCTAACTATTCGTGCCGGAAGACAAGAATTAGATTATGGTTCCGGAAGATTGATTTCGGTTAGAGAAGGTCCAAATGCGAGACTTTATTTTACAGGGGGAAAAATAATGTACTCCTCTGCCCGATTCTCAATTGATGGATTTGCCATGATGGCGGATACCGTTTACACAGGAGTTTTTGATAATAAAATGTCGAAACAGCTTAATCTTTGGGGAGTTTATTCTAAAATAATATTTCCAAAAGCAGGAAATCTTGATCTTTATTACCTCGGATTCAGGAGAGACGAATCGCTGTTTGAAGAAGGAATCGCTCCGGAAAAACGACATACCATTGGCACAAGATTTTGGAAATATGGCGGTGGTTTTATTTATAATCTGGAAGCGGCAGATCAATTTGGTTCTTTTGGTTCTGGCGACATAAATGCGTGGACTGGATCGATTGATATAGGCTATTCTTTTGAAAACGTGAAATTTAAGCCCACAATAAATCTGCGAAATGATTATATTTCAGGTGATAAAAAAGAAGGTAACGGAAGTCTGCAAACGTTCAATCCGTTATATCCAAAAGGAGGGTATTTTGGTTTTAGTCCGCAAGTGGGCCCGGTAAACCTTATAGATATTCATCCTTACGCCACCATGGATTTATTACCACAGTTAAAGATGCAGCTCGATGTGGTTTTTAACTGGAGATATTCACTGCAGGATGGTGTTTACAGACCAAGTGGCACACTAAACCTTCGCGGAAGTTCTTCGACAGAACGCTATATCGGGACAGCTTATCTTGCCAATTTTACTTATAGCGTAAACAAATATATTTCTGTTGTAAGCGGTATTCAATATTTTAAAACTGGTGCCTTTATCGACGATATCATTCCAAATTCTAAAGATGGCGTTTTTTTTAATGCCAGACTAGGATTTAAATTTTAAAAACAATTAATTTAAACACATAGAAACATAGATTTTGAAACCGCATAAAAGGCGTTTCACTTGCCTTAATACACATAGCTATGTGTGAGAAACTAGTTTCTTTTTATATTCTTTTTTATTCATTTCAGAATATAAATCTATGTTTCTATGTGTTAAAAAAAATTCACGATTACACTGATTACACTAACGTTACCTAAAATTCACAACTATGAAAAATTTATCGATTTTCTCAAAATACAGACTTAGATATACTGCTCAAATTCTTTTTATAACAATATTTGCAAATACTGCTTTAGCACAAACTGCTTCTCTTGGAACTACTGTTACTTGGGGAAAAGTAGACGGAGTTGCCGTAAACGGATTGGTTCAGGGACCATCTGCAGCCGAAGCCGATTTACAAGTTGCCTGTGTTTTTGAATACACAGAAGGTGATATTTTTAACCCTCCTGCCCTTCCTGCAAACCTAAACGGAATGGTACATTTGGATGATGCCTTAAAAGGAATTATTACTGAATTACGCAAAAACGGAAAATTTACAGGTCATTCACTTGAAACTTTACTGATTACACCTCCAAAAGGTACCTTGGCAGCCAAACAATTATTACTTATTGGTCTTGGTGACCGCAATAAATTCACACCTGATTTAATGATTAGTGTAGGAAGTACTGCAATGCGCGAAGCACTGCGTTTAGGTGTTAGTAACTATTCTTTTGCAAGTGATATCAAAGATGCGGGAGTCGATTCTCCAACCGCTTTAGTAGCTGCAAATGTAGTTTTGGGTTCTTTTGAAGCTTATAGAACTCAAACCTATTTAAAAGATAAAAAATTATCAGATTATAAGCCATTAACCAAAATTATTCTGCTTGCCGGACCAGCATTTTATAATGTTGCGGGCGAAGGAATAAAAGAAGCCATTGCTAAACTTAACGCTAAATAACTGAATTATGAAAGCAGATCTCATTTTATTCAACGGTAAAATTCATAGTTTCAATGCCAAAACACCAAATGTTACGGCCGTTGCCATCAAAGACGGAAAATTTATTGCAGTTGGAAGTGACAGCAACGTAATGGAATTTGCATCTGAGGAAACCAAAATAATCGACCTTCAACATAAAACTGTGGTTCCGGGAATCAACGATTCGCACATTCATCTTATTCGAGGCGGTTTAAACTATAATTTAGAATTGCGCTGGGATGGCGTCCCTTCGCTTGCAGATGCGCTTAGAATGCTAAAAGAACAAGTTGATCGTACTCCAAATCCGCAATGGGTTCGTGTTGTTGGAGGCTGGTCTGAGTTTCAATTTGCTGAACGCCGAATGCCAACTTTAGAAGAAATAAATGCAATTGCTCCTGAAACTCCGGTTTTTATTCTGCATTTATACGATCGCGCTATTATGAACAGAGCCGCACTAAAAGCGGTTGGTTATACTAAAAATACGCCGGCACCTCCGGGAGGACAAATTGAAAGAGATTCTAATGGAGAACCAACCGGACTTATTATCGCCACACCAAATGCCATGATTTTATATTCGACTTTGGCAAAAGGCCCAACGCTTTCTTACGAACATCAAATCAATTCTACCCGTCATTTCATGAAAGAATTGAATCGTTTTGGGATTACAAGTGTTATTGATGCCGGAGGAGGTTTTCAGAATTTTCCCGACGATTATAAAGTAGTCAACGAATTGAATGAAAAGAAACAATTAACGGTTAGAATCGCCTATAATCTTTTTACTCAAAAACCAAAAAACGAATTTGAAGATTTTGAGGATTGGATTGATACTGTAAAACTATATCAGGGAGATGATATGTACCGCCATAATGGTGCCGGTGAAATGTTAGTTTTTTCTGCAGCCGATTTTGAAGATTTCCTGCAGCCAAGACCAGATCTTCCTGAAAACATGGAAGCAGAACTGGAAAAAGTAGTTCGTCTTTTGGTAGAAAACCGCTGGCCGTTTCGACTTCATGCAACTTACAATGAAAGCATTACAAGGTTTTTAAATGTATTTGAAAAGATCAATCAGGAAATTCCGTTTAACGGATTACCGTGGATATTCGATCACGCCGAAACAATTGACGAACGTAATATTGAACGTGTCAAAAATTTAGGTGGCGGTATCGCTGTACAAAGCCGAATGGCGTATCAAGGCGAATATTTCACAGACAGATACGGAGCAAAAGCTGCAGAAAATACTCCGCCAATTAAAAAAATGCTCCAAATGGAAGTTCCTGTTGGAGGAGGTTCTGATGCAACGAGAGTTAGCAGTTATAATCCATGGGTTTCAATGTATTGGATGACCGTAGGAAAAACTGTTGGAGGTTTACAATTATATAACGAAAGCAGATTAAGCAGAAAAACGGCTTTAGAATTGTACACCAGAGGCAGTGCCTGGTTTTCGCAGGAACAAACAAAAAAAGGAGACATCAGAACAGGAATGTTTGCTGATCTCGTAGTTTTAGACCGCGATTATTTTTCAATTGATGACGAAGACATTAAAAAAATCGAAGCTGATTTGACTATTGTCGACGGAAAAATTGTCTATGCAAATGGTGATTTCTCTTCTTTTTCTCCACCACATATTCCGATTTTACCAGATTGGTCACCAACAAATATCTATAACGGATATCCGGCTAGAAGTAATTTTCAGAGCACTATCGAAAAAAATTCGAAAGCAACGGCAAAACCCGGCTTAACTTCTCAAATACACAGTTGCAGCGGAAGCTGTGATGTTCACGCTCACAGCCACGACATTGCCAGAATGAGCAACGTGCCGGTAAATAACTATAATGCATTTTGGGGCGCACTTGGGTGTTCTTGCTTTGCATTCTAAATTAAAAGAAATGACTGAGATTATAAAACAAATCCTTTATTCTGATTTAGGATCATCCTTCAATAATACAGCTCTTTTAGTTTTTAGAGTACTGCTTGCCGTTGAACTTTTTAGAGTACACGGAATGAAGAAATTCAGAATCGAAAACGGACAAAGAGAACAAGTCCCCAATCCGCTGCATTTACCGGAAAAATTAAACGGATTAGTCGCTACTTTTTCTGATACTGTAGTTCCATTTCTAATAATTCTCGGACTCGGAACCCGGCTTGTTGTATTACCAACCATTGGCGTTACAGCCATAGGTTATTTTGTTGTACACAGAAAAGATTCCCTCGAAGTACGCGACGTTCCTTATATGTACACATTATCTCTACTATTAATTCTTGCGCTAGGAGCAGGAAAATATTCACTTGATTATTACTTATTAACATTCCTAAACAATTAATTTAAACACATAGAAACATAGTTTTTTGACCGCATAAAGAGGCGTTTCACTTGCATTAATACACATAGCTATGTGTGAGAAACTAGTTTCTTTCATTATCTTTTTTCAAAATCAAAGAAAATCTATGTTTCTATGTGTTTAATATATTCATAATTACCATAACATATTATTTATTAAACTTTATTTAAAATGAAAGCAAACATCGGAATCAAACAAGAAAGCATTACAAAAGTAGTGGATGTATTAACAAAAGTTCTGGCTGACGAATTTGTACTTTATACGAAAACCAAAAAAGCACACTGGAATGTAGAAGGATCTGATTTTTACAACAAACACCTTTTCTTTCAACAGCAATATGAAGCATTAGACGAAATTGTGGATGCTGTTRCAGAAAGAATCAGAACTTTAGGTCATTATGCAGCAGGAACATTAAAAGAATATCTGGCGCTAACTCATCTAACAGAAGAATCCAGAGAGAAAAATGACAGTATTGGTTACATCAAAGAATTACTTCTGGACCATGAAAGCGTTTTGATACACTTACGTAAAAACATCGATCATTTTGCGACAGAATTACAAGATGCCGGAACCAGTGATTTCATTACAGGGCTTTTAGAAAATCATGAAAAAATGGCGTGGATGCTTCGCGCTCACCTGAAATAAAAACAATACTTATGGAAATTCAAAAAAATATTTGGTACGTTACCCTGCTTCTCACAATGATAGCAGGGTACTGTGATACCGTAACTTTTGTTGCAGCAAATTCAATATTTTCTGCACACGTTACAGGTAACTTTATTGTCTTTGCCTATCAAATTATCAAAGGTTCAGACATACACGCGTGGATAAAACTATTGACTTTTCCCATTTTTATCATCGCTGTAATGACTGGAGGAAGAATTGCATTAAAAGCAACAAATCATTACACTATTTTATTCTGGGAAGGCATCATATTGGTTTTAAGTGGTATTGCTTCTTATGTTTTTGGCTATTTAGAAAATTTTTCAGAATGGACGATGTACACCGTTGCAATGGCAACTGTATTTGCAATGGGACTTCAGAATGCTTTTGGAAAATTGTATGCTAAAGAAACACATGGCCCAACAACGATGATGACTGGTAATGTTACACAAGCATCTCTTGATTTAGGAAATCTATTCAAAAACGGATTAAAAGATGCCGAAATATTGCTAAGTTTTAAGAAACAATTGGTTACCATAATCGGGTTTCTTGTAGGCTGCTTTTTAGGAGCCGTTGCCGGAAAGTTTTTTGGATTAGGTACTTTAATTCTGCCAGGAACAGCCATGATCATTTGTTACCTCTACCACCGCAAAAGCTAGGCAAACATAGATTTAAAATTGCCGATTTCTGATAATATATTATCTTTAAAAAATGAATTTCATCCCTTTTATTTCTGTCAAAAAACACCTGTGCATCTTATGTACAGCAGCATTATTTTTACTAGTAACCGTTCATGGAAATGCACAATCAAAAGAAGATCCTGATCAATTAAAAAAGAAAATTGCTCTGGCTGAAAGCGACAGTCAAAAGGTTGAATTACTTTTGGCTTTAAGCAATTATTATCTAACCAAACCGGGCGAATTAAAAGAGGATCTTGACAGCGCGGAGAATTTAAATTTTGAAGCAAAAAAGTTAAGCAATACCTTAGGTTATAAACTGGGAAAAGGAAAATCCATTCTTTTAGATGGCCAGATTTACAGAGAAAAAGGAGATTCAAAAAATGGATTAAATAAAACAAAAGAAGCACTCGCCTATTCTGAAAAAAACAACATTCCAGTTCTTAAAGCCGATGCTTACAGGGAACTCTGTGCTTATAAAGGTTATGAAAAAGAAGATGTAGAAGAAAAAATAAAATATCTTGAAATCGCAATTCCGCTTTACAAAAAAGGAAAAGCTTTCAAAAAACAAGCAGATGCATTAAAAGATCTTGCAGATTACTATGGCATTATCGAAGAGAATCAAAAGGCCTTGGAGCTTTTAGAAAATGCTGTTGCTATTTATAAAGCTGTTGGTTTCAAAGAACTTCAGGGCGTTTATACCTTAATGTCTGACAATTACGGAATATTACAAAACACGCAATTATCACTGCAATATGCATTAATGGCCGAAAAAACAGCCGAAGAAACTCATGACACAAGTTATCAGCTCTGTACAATTTACAATCATCTTGGTCTTGCTTATTATGACCTTCTCAAATATGATTTAGCATTTTTTAATTTTGAAAAAGCACTGAATATTGCAATAGAAAATAAAAATGTAGGCGACATCAATACCATAACGTATAATCTGGCATCATTATACTGCCAGCAAAAAAATTATCGCGGGGCATTGCGCACATTAAAACGAATAGAAAAAGATTATCCGCCAAAAGATGAGATTACTAAAATAAGACAGCGGTTTATATTTGTTGTCAGCTATTCAATGCTCAAACAACTTGAAAATGCAAAACCCTATTATGAGCAGATATTAAAAGACTATCAGAAATCTGATGCTGGTCTTGCCTATAAGCTAACGGGAATTATAATTTATTTACAACAGTCTGGTCAGGTAGAAAAAACATATGCTTACATTGAGAAATTCAAAGAATTTGCTAAAAAATCAAACAAGCTCATTCTTTATTCGCAGATTGAGCTTTTGTCTTTTCAATCTGATCATGCCAGTAAAAAATATGAATCTGCCATAAAACATTTACAAAAGCATCAGCTTTTGAGAGACTCTCTTTTTAATATAGAAAAACTGAAACAGTCTGCAGCATTACAGCTTCAATTTGAAACAGAAAAAAAAGACAAAAACATTAAACTACTTACACAGCAAGGAAAATTACAGCAAATAAAGATTCATAACGATAAGATTATCCGTTATATTTTTATAGGAGGTGTTTTGCTGTTGATACTTTTTATAGCACTTTTATACAACGGTTTCAGGTTAAAAAAGAAAAAAAACGAAGAATTAGAAATTCAACGACAACAAATTAATGAGCAGAACGAACTGAACAAAAAAATGCTGCTTGAAAAAGAATGGCTTTTAAAGGAAATTCACCATCGTGTAAAGAATAATCTTCAGATTGTCATTAGTTTATTAAATACACAATCGGCTTATTTAGATAATGAAGATGCGTTAATGGCCATACAAAACAGCCAGCACAGAATGCACGCTATGTCATTGATACATCAAAAATTATATCAATCTGATAATCTGGCCAATATTGACATGGCATGGTATATTTATGAACTGATTAGTTATATGAGAGAATGTTTTGATACCGACAAAAAAATCAATTTTGTTTTGGACACAGAAAAAGTGTATCTTGATGTTGCACAAGCAGTTCCTTTGGGATTAATTATAAACGAAGCCATAAATAATGCCATTAAGTATGCATTTCCTCTTGACAAAAAAGGAGATGTAAATATTAAACTTAAAAATACGGGAGAGAATAATTATCAACTAATAATTGCCGATAATGGCGTTGGTCTTCCGGAGAATTTTGAAGATGCCGAGAGAAACTCGCTCGGAATGAATTTAATGATGGGATTAACAGATCAGATTGATGGAACTTTTGAGATGAAAAACGATAACGGCCTAAAAATCAAAATTACATTTACAAGAAATACAGAATTTGAAGGAACAACTGAAAATTCTGAAATCATATAAACAACGCAATGAAGGAAAAAATTCTAATTGTTGAAGATGAATTTATAGTAGCAAATGATTTAAAAATCATGCTGATTAAAGCGGGTTATCAAATAACTGGTATTGCTTCTTCTGTGGTTCAGGCCCGAAAACTAATTGAAGAAAAAAGACCGGACTGGGTTTTACTTGATATTATGCTGAAAGGCGATCTCACCGGAATTGATCTTGCCTGGGAGCTGCGCGAAATGCAATTGCCGTTTTTGTATATTTCTGCCAATACCAACCAGTCGACTCTTGAAGCTGTAAAAGCAACTCATCCTTACGGATTTATGGTAAAACCATTTCGCGAGAGAGATCTTATCGTAATGCTTGACATTGCTAAATACAGGTTTGATCAGGAAAAAGGAGCATTGGTGGAGGTTTCTCTTGATGGTGAAATTGACGGAATCATTGGAAAAAGCAGTCTTTTAACAGAAGTCATTGAAAAAATAAGAATTGTCGCTCCAGCCGAAACTTCGGTATTAATTCTTGGCGAAAGCGGTACCGGAAAAGAAAGAGTGGCGCATGCAGTACACGATCTTTCGGCACATAAATCAAATGCAATTGTGGTGGTCAATTGCGCGGCTTTACCATATTCGTTAATAGAATCAGAACTTTTTGGACATGAAAAAGGGGCTTTTACCGGAGCCAATGCTTTACGAATCGGGAAATTTGAACAGGCAAATAACGGCACTATCTTTCTGGATGAAATTGGTGAATTACCACTTGATTCTCAGGTAAAGTTATTACGTGTGCTGCAGGAAAAAGAAATTCAGAGACTAGGAGGAAATAAAACCTTTAAAATAAATGTTCGCGTTGTCGCTGCAACCAACAGATCACTGGAAAAAGAGGTTGCCGAGGGGCGTTTTAGACTTGATTTATATTATCGTTTAAATGTTTTCCCGATACAGCTTCCAACACTAAAAGAACGAAAAGAAGATATTGAAGCTCTGGCAGATTATTTCCTTAAAAAATATGCTGCAAATTCACGCAAAAATGTCAGCAGTATTAGTCTGGCGGCTTTAGAACAATTAAAACAATACGACTGGCCGGGAAATATTCGCGAATTAGAACATTTGATAGAAAGAAATGTGCTGCTTGCCAAAACAAGTGAAATCGAAAAATTTGATATTTCTGCGAATAATTCAAGTCCGTTAGAAGTGAACGACGGCAAAATAAAGTCGATGGAAGAAATGGAAAAAGAGCATATCATGAATGCACTTCAAATTTGTAATGGTAAAGTTTCCGGTTCCGGCGGTGCTGCAGAACTGCTGAAAATGCAGCCACAGACTTTGTATTCAAAAATGAAAAAATTAGGCATAAAACAAGAATATAGTTAAAAGATATGGAAACAATAAAACTAGAATTAGACCAGAAAAAACATGGAGCTTTTAATCTTTATGCTGATGACAAAAAGCTGGGCGAAATGACCGTAAGCATCAAAGACGATTTACTAACTGTTTACCATACGGGAGTTGAACCGGAAGCTGAAGGAAAAGGCTATGCAAAAAAACTTCTGAATGAAATGGTTTCGTATGTACGTGCCAATAATTTAATGGTATTACCGCTTTGTCCATACGTGCATGCACAATTCAAAAGACATCCGGATGAATATCAGGATATCTGGAAAAAATAATCTTAAAAAAATAAACTTATGAATGCAGAAATTATAACAAACGGCATTCCTCTAAATGAGGCAAAAAAGGCTTTGATTATGATTCATGGACGTGGTGCGGGAGCTCATGATATTCTTTCAATTGCAAAACATCTTAAGGTTAATGATTTTGCATTGGTTGCGCCTCAGGCTGAAAACAGAACCTGGTATCCATATTCGTTTTTAGTTCCGATTGAAGAAAATGAGCCTTCTTTTTCAAAATCTTTAGATGCTATTCATCAGGTTGTTGCCGCAATTCAGCAAAACGGAATTGAGAAAGAGAATATTTACTTTCTTGGATTCTCACAAGGAGCTTGTCTTGCTTTAGAATTTACAGCCAGAAATGCTGCAAAATACGGTGGTGTTGTCGCTTTTACCGGCGGGCTTATTGGAGATAAAGTGTATGAAGATCATTATGAAGGAAACTTCGAAAACACACCCATTTTCATCGGAACTAGCGATCCTGATTTTCACGTTCCAGTTGAAAGAGTAAATGAAACCGAAGCACTTCTTCAAAAAATGGGCGCAGACGTTACAAAGAAAATATATCTAAATATGGGACATACTATAAGTCAGGACGAGGTAGATTGTGCAAACGCATTGGTTTTCAATAAAAAATAATGATTACGATAACGCGGGTTTACAGCGATGCAAATGGCGAAAGTCATTTTGAAGATTTTGAAGTTCCGTTGAAAAACAATGGCGATATCGGATTTTTATCTGATGATGAACCAGTTAAATCAATTGTTTTTAGAGAAGTCAAGCCTTCTTATGATTATGATTTTCATAATGCTCCGGATCGTCAATATATTGTTTTACTGGAAGGAGGCGTAGAAATTGAAACTTCGTTAGGAGAAAAAAGAACCTTCGAAACAGGATCAATTCTATTGGTTGAAGACACGACTGGAAAAGGGCACAAAACAAAAAATATTGAACCAAAATTGCGAAAATCAATATTTATAAAGTTATAAAAAATGGAAAAAGAAACTGTAAGAATAGAAGGTTTCAGCGATGCCGTATTTGCAATTGCAATTACGCTTTTGGTTCTTGATCTTCATACACCAGATGCAAATACCGTAAAAAACGGTGCTGAATTATTGGCTTTTTTAAAAGGTGAATGGACATCCTATCTTGCTTTTACGCTTTCTTTTTTCAGTATTTTTATCATGTGGGTTAATCACCACAAGATTTTTAAACAGATTTACAGCCGTAATACAGCAATCATGTTTGCCAACGGATTAATTCTTTTTTTAGTTTCTGCCGTATCATATCCAACAGCATTATTAGCACGTTTTTTTAATGGAGAAGCTTCAAATATTGCTGTAGCAATTTATACCGGAACATTTGTGCTTATCAATCTTTCATACAATCTGTTGTGGTTTACAGCAAGCAGTAACAAGAAACTTTTACGTCCTGAAATTACAAATTCGGCAATAAAAAAAATCAGGAACAATTATTTATATGGACTTCCAACGTATTTAATTGCTTTTGGAATTTCATTTCAATATCCAGCAATTGCTTTAGCTATTAACATGATTTTACTGGTCTTTTGGGCTCTGTCTTCAGGAAAAATAAATATTGTGCAAGAATAAATCAGTCTAAAAAATATTCTTTTTTAATGCCTAATTTCTGCATTTTCGAAATCAAAGTTGTTCAAGGCAAACCTAATAAAATTGCTGCGCCTTGTGGTCCCGAAATTCTTCCCCTGCATTTTTTTACTACTTTCAAAATATGCTCTTTCTCTATTTCCTGCAGTGTTTTAGTATAAAATTCATTTTCAGAAGCCGCAGATTCAGTTTTAAAAATCTCGGAAAAATTCATTTCTTTAATCGTTTCTTCTTTCGCAAACAAAATACTTCTTTCTACCATATTTTCTAATTCGCGTACATTTCCCGGCCATGCATTTGCCATCATGCTGTTCAATACTTTTTTAGAAAAGCCTCTTATCTTTTTACCTATTTTTTGAGTATGTCTTTCTAAGAAAAAATTTCCTAACAATTCAATATCTTCCGGGCGATCCCGCAAAGATGGCAGCCCAATTGGGAACACATTCAATCGATAATACAAATCACTTCTAAAACGGCCTTCTGCAATCTCTTTTTCCAGCGATCTATTGGTTGCCACAATTACGCGAACATTAACTTTTATTGTGTTTTTACCACCAATCCGTTCTATTTCTTTTTCCTGCAAAACACGGAGTAATTTTCCTTGGAGTTCTAAAGGCAGCTCTCCTATTTCATCTAAAAAAATAGTACTGTTTTCGGCCTGTTCAAATTTGCCGATTCTTAATTCTGCTGCTCCTGTAAAAGAGCCTTTTTCATGTCCAAATAATTCACTTTCGATAAGATTTACTGGAATCGAAGCACAATTAACTTTAATCATTCTTTTATTCGAAACCGAAGACAAATTATGAATAGCACTTGCTACCAGTTCTTTGCCCGTCCCGGTTTCTCCAGAAATCAAAACTGTAGACTGCGATGGTGCCACCTGGGCAATCAACTCATAAATGTTTTGCATGGCATTACTATTGCCGACAATTCCATGAAAACCTTCATTTTTAATATTTGCAGCTTGTGTCTTTTTTTCTCCTAAATTCTTTTTCAAAATCTTCAATTCGGCAATCTTACTTTCATATTCTTCCTCCATCATAATATTTCTAATCGTTATAGAAAGCTGTATAGCAATTCCTCTAATGATTCGATTAGATTCTCTGCTAAAAGTAACGGCATTTTTAAAGAAAAGAAAAAGTACATTTCGATTTCCCTTAATATAAGGAAGACTAATCCCAACTCCATTTTTAAAACCTCTATTTTGTACTGTATTTATGTAATCCGGGAAATTATCTTTTTTATCCTTTACTCCTTTTAAATCGAAAATCACAGGATCAGCAGAATCCAGACAGGCATTAAAAAAAACATCATTTATGGGATAACCTTTCTCCTTTAATACTTTCTGTAAAAATTGATAAAAAATTTGATATTCCATTTCATTTTCATTTGATGAAGCAAATATAAAATCATCAAAACAGAGATGCTCTTTTAATACCCCGCTAACGACAATATTAAATTCCTCTTTGGATAAAGCTTGAGCAAGTGCACTACAAATAGACAGAATCAGCATTTGTTCTTTTTCTCTTTCCTGCAATCTATTCATAATAACGGTATTCTGATCTGTCAGTTTTTCCATAAATAATAATTTGGCGGTATTTTAATGTGGTAATAAGGTAAATTTAAAAAATTGCCTTAATTTAATTACTATCGGTTTTTTAAATAAAACAATTACAATTCATAAAATTACGATATATCGTAGTATTAAAATTCAACACACAAGATTAAATATTTAATTTACAACATATTAACACACTTGGAATCTTATTTGATTATTAATTGACAAATGAAAATTGAACGGCTTTTTACTTCTTAATCTAGATTAATCGATGCAGAGCTATAACAGACGTAAATTTGTAAAAGAAAATGAATAACAATTTAATACATATAAAAACCATGGAAAATAAAATTTTAGGCTTACACCATATTACTGCAATTGCAGGTGACGCAAAACGCAATTTCAACTTTTACTCCAACATATTAGGATTACGTTTCATTAAAAAAACAGTAAATTTTGACGACCCGGGAACATACCATTTTTATTTTGGTAATGAAGTGGGGAGCGCAGGAACTATCTTAACTTTCTTCCCTTGGGGAGAAGGAATTCAGCAAGGAAGAAAAGGTTCAGGAATGGCAACAGAAATTGGGTATTCTGTACCAAAAGGAAGTCTTGATTTCTGGCAGAAACGTTTTGAAGAACATAATGTAATTTACAATAAGCCATCTGAAAAATTCAGCGAAAAACATCTTACTTTCTTAGACCCTGACGGATTAAAATTAGAGTTAATTGAATCTAAAACAGACGATAACAGAAAACCTTGGGAAACAGATGAAATAAAAGCAGATGTGGCTACAAAAGGTTTCCACAACATCACTTTGACCTTAAACAGCATAAAAGCAACGGCAGCAATCTTAACCGAAATATTTGGTTATAAATTGATTGAACAAGATGTAAACCGTTACCGTTATGCAACTGATGCTGTAGAAAATGCTGCAATTGTTGACTTAGTAGAATTGCCGGAAGAAAAACGCGGTTTAGGAGCAAACGGAACTGTTCATCACATAGCTTTTAGAGTTCAAAATGATGAGATTTTAATGCACTTCCGTGAAAAAATAGAAGAATACGGATTGTCTATTACACCACAGATAGATAGACAATATTTTCACTCTCTTTATTTTAGAGAACCAGGAGGAGTTTTATTTGAAATTGCTACTGATAATCCAGGATTTACAGTAGATGAAAGCTTAGAAGAATTAGGTCAAAACTTAAAACTTCCTGCACAGTACGAGTCAGACAGAGCTGCTATTGAAGCACATTTGGTAAAAATTAATTAATTCTTTTTAAAAAAGTGTGGTTTTAGATAAAACTACATTTTTATATCTAACAAAACTTTAAGAGGCTGTCCGAAAATTACTTTTCGGACAGCCTCTTTTTGAATTTCTAAGATTTTTTAAAACTTATTCTAATTTAAAACTGACACTTACATTGGCAGTAATTTCAATTTCCCCAACAGCCATTGTTTGTCTTGGAGAGGCACTATCAGCTTCCGTTGCCATCGATTTCATCGCATACACGGGCTGAGGATAGTAGATTTGCGTATTATCCGTAATAGTTATTGCTGCGCCCGCTTTTTGTCCTAAAATAGACACATAGTCCTCTGCTTTCATTTTGGCGTCTTTCATAGCCTGTTTGCGGGCATCCGCTTGATATTGTGCTAACTTTGACGATTGAAAAGTAACATTGTCAATTCGATTAATTCCTTGATCAACCAATCCTTCCATTAATTCATCATACTTTGACAAATCTCTCAACAAAATTTCAATAGTTTGTGTCGCGTTATAGGTATGTTTCTTTTTTTCATAATCATACTGCGGGTTCAGGGAAACTCTTTTTGTTTTATAATCTGCTGAAGGCAAATTCATATTTTTGACTAATTTCAAAACTGCTTCCATTTGCTGATCATTTTGCTTTTTTACATCTTTGGCATTCGTGCCTTTTGTCTCTACTGTAGCAGAGATAGTAACTTGATCTGGCACTGTTTTTATTTTTCCTTCACCCGAAACATTTATTTGAGGAATTAGTTTTACTTCTTGGCTATAAGTCAGCACAGTAAAAAAACAGACTAAGATTGCAATTGATTTTTTCATACTTATTAAATTTAAATTATTATTTTAGAGTTTACCCGTTTTTGCCATTCCAAATAAAATAATAATAGGAATTGCTAATAAAATGGTCATTAAGGTATGTTCTTGTATTAATTCAGGATTTCTCAACAGCGTAATCAGATATCCTCCTATTGCCCCTCCAAAATGAGCTGTATGGCCTATGTTGTCATTTTTGGCTCTCATGCCATAAATTGAATATAATAAATATAAAATTCCGAATAAATAAGCAGGAATAGGAATAATAAAATAAAGACCCAACATCATATCTGGCTGCAGTAAAATAGCGGAGTACAGTATACCTGTTACCGCACCCGAAGCACCAACCGCTCTATAGCCATAATCATTTTTATGGAATGTCATTGTTAGTAAACTCCCAAAGATTAAGCTTCCAAAATAAACCATAAAAAATGAAAAGCTTCCCAAAAAACTAAAAACCACTGGTGCAAAAAAATAAAGCGTCAGCATATTGAATAATAAATGCCCCATATCAGCATGCAGAAAACCTGACGAAAGCATTCTGATTTGTTCTCCTGCACGTATGCTCCCTACATGAAATTCATATCTTCTAAAAAAAGAAAAGTCATTAAATCCTTTATAACTGATTAATACATTAGCAACAATAATTGCAATCAAAATGATATTCATAAATAAATGCGTTTTTTAAAATTTGCTGTAAAGCTAACTAATATTTACTTGGAAAATGCCGCTGTCAGTAATGAATTAAAGGTAATTCTTATTTTTAAAAAGGATTTAACATCAATATATAACTAAATGATTAAATAAATCTTAAAGAACATTTAAACGCAAATTAATACCCTATATTTGGCGAAATTAATAGAATGAAATACCTTGTTTACCTAATTGTTTACCCTTTTTTATGGTGTATTTCAATGCTCCCCTTTCCATTTTTATATCTTTTTTCAGATTTTGTTTATATAGTTTTATACCGAATTATTGGCTATAGAAAAAAAACAGTACGTGCTAATCTCATCTTGACTTTACCTCATTTATCAAATAAAGAACGATTGATTATTGAGAAGAAATTCTACCATCATTTATGCGATATGTTTCTGGAAATGATAAAAACAATGAACATTTCCAAAGAAGAAATCTGCAAAAGATATGTTTTTAAAAATTTTGAAGTCTATGCAGATTTAGAGACAAAAGAAAAAAGCATTGCTATAATGTGTGCTCATTATGCCAGTTATGAATGGGTTATGTCAATGAATTATTATACAAAATTTAAAAGTTTTGGAATTTATAAGCAAATAAAAAACCCATATTTTGACAAATTAATACACAGCATTCGTTCAAAATTTAATGCACACTTAATAAATACAAAAGAAACAATACCTACCATCTCAAATAATTGCAGAAACAAAACATTATCTGTTTATGGATTTGCAAGTGATCAATCTCCAAAAGAAAACTGTGCCTACCACTGGGCAAAATTTATGGGAATTGAAGTTCCTGTCCATACGGGGGCCGAAATGCTGTCCAAAAAATATGACATGAATGTTATTTTTCTTAAAACTAAAAAAGTAAAGCGCGGTTATTATGAAGCTACTATGGAAGTTCTTTCTGAAAACGCCAAAGATGTGCCAAATTATGAAATTACAGACCAGTTCATAAAACTTGTAGAACAGCAAATTTATGAAACTCCTGAATATTATTTATGGACTCATAAAAGATGGAAGCATAAAAGATAGAGTTTCAATACAAATTAAATCGTACAAGGAATTCTGAATTTGAAAGAATATAAAGAAAATATTATTATTTATCTTTGTATAAATTTTGACTACATGCAGTACCTTATATATCTACTTGCCTATCCCCTAATCTGGGGTATATCAATGCTTCCTTTTAGATTACTATACCTATTTTCTGATATCGTTTATTTCTTTGTTTACAGAATTATTGGGTACCGCAAAAAAACCGTTCGTGAGAATCTAGCCTTGGCACTTCCAAAATTAACAGACAAAGAGCGCTTAGTTATAGAAAAAAAATTCTATCATCATATGTGTGATATGTTTCTGGAAATGATAAAAACAATGAATATTTCTAAAGAGGAAATATGCAAAAGATTTGTTTTCAAAAACATAGATATGTATAAAGAGATTGAAAAGCAAGGAAAAAGTATTGCTATTATATGCTCTCATTATGCCAGTTATGAATGGATTATCTCAATGAATTATTATTCAGACATTGCAGGATATGGAATTTACAAACAGATAAAGAATCCGTATTTTGATAAATTAGTCCATAAAATCCGTTCTAGATTCAATGCCAAATTGATTACAACAAAACAAACTGTACCTACAATAATTAAAAATAATAAAAACAATGTTTTGTCTTTGTACGGTTTTGCCAGTGACCAGTCTCCTAAGGCAAAAGCAGCTGTACATTGGTCAACGTTCATGGGAATTGAAGTACCTGTTCATGTTGGTGCCGAAATGCTATCGAAAAGATACAATATGAATTTAATTTATTTGAATACTAAAAAAATTAAGCGCGGCCATTATGAAGCAACTCTTGAACTCCTTTCGGACAATCCAAAAGAAGTTCCAAACTTTGAACTTACTGACCAATATTTAAAACTTTTAGAAAAACAAATATACGAAGCTCCTGAATTCTATTTATGGACACATAAAAGATGGAAATACAGAAGAGAGAATATTTAAGATTTTAGATTAAAAAACACCTTTTCAAAAGTACTAACTTGAAAAGGTGTTTTTTCATATCGATAGTTTCTCAGCTTCTTAATTTTAAAAAGCAAACCAATTTTTAACTAATGCATCTTCAAAGGCTAGTGCACTTTTATGAACAAATTCATTAGTTTCTTTATCATAATCATAATCCAATGACCAGCTTTTATGATTTTCTGCTAAGGATTTTATGCTGTCGCATACATATTCAATTTCAGCAGTTGTTGTAGTTGGATGTATTGACATCCTGATCCAGCCCGGTTTTCTGATTAAATCTCCCAAACTGATTTCATCAATTAATTTATTGGAAGCTTCCTGATCCACATGTAATAAAAAATGTCCGTAAGTTCCAGCGCAGCTGCATCCTCCGCGAGTTTGGATACCAAATTTATCGTTCAATAATTTTACGCCCAGATTAAAATGCAGATCTTCAACAAAAAATGAAATAACTCCCAAACGGTCATGATGCTGCCCAGCAAGAATCTTTATATTCAGGATACTTCCCAATGCATCAAAAACATATTCTACAATTTCGTGTTCGCGCTTAAGAATATTTTCGATTCCCATTTGCTCTTTCAATTGAATTGCCAAAGCAGTTTTAATAACCTGCAGAAAGCCTGGAGTACCGCCATCTTCCCTATCTTCTATATTGTCTAAATATTTATGCTCTCCCCATGGGTTTGTCCAAGAAACAGTTCCGCCGCCAGGACAATCGGGCACCATATTGTGATATAATTTTTTATTAAAAACTAAAACTCCGGAAGTACCGGGGCCTCCCAAAAATTTATGCGGAGAAAAGAAAATAGCATCCAGATAAGATTCTGGATCTTTGGGATGCATATCTATTTTTACGTAAGGTCCAGAACAGGCAAAATCTACAAAGCATACACCATTGTGTTCGTGCATAAGTTTTGCTGCTTCATGGTATGGCGTTTTAATTCCTGTCACATTTGAACAGGAAGTTATCGAAGCAATTTTATAAGCTCTATCCTTGTGTTTTTCTAATAAAGCGGTAAGATTGTCAAGACTAAAAAGACCTTCTTCACATGATGGAATCACTTCAACATCGGCAATAGTTTCCAGCCATGAGGTTTGATTAGAATGATGCTCCATGTGCGAAATAAAAACAATTGGCTTTTTTTCGGCTGGCATATTGAAATATTCTGTTAGATTTTCAGGAACTTTTAGTCCTAATATACGCTGAAATTTATTTACTACACCTGTCATTCCTGTTCCATCCGTAATTAAAAYATCATTAGAATCAGCATTTACATGATGCTTAATAATATGCCGTGCATAATGATAAGCCTTGGTCATTGCTGTTCCAGAAACAGTTGTTTCGGTATGCGTATTGGCAACAAAAGGGCCAAATTCATTCATCAATTTTTCTTCGATGGGACGATACAAACGGCCGCTTGCAGTCCAATCGGTATAGATAATTTTTTGCTGGCCATAAGGTGATTCAAACTCTTGTTCAATTCCTATAATGTTATCTCTAAATTGCTGAAAATATTGTTCTAGCTGTGTTGTAACTTTTGTTGAAATCATTTTAATTTAATTTGGATTCAAATATATTGATTTTTKATCTAATTTAAATTTCAAATTTTGCGTTTTTATAATTTTAATAACGACAAATGATAATTATTATCAAATTAATCTTCCATAACTTTAAATTTCTGATAAATATTCACAAAAATAGGCATTTAAACAAATCATCTATTTACCCTATTTGGCTTATAGATTATAAAAAAGACCCAATTTTTCAGCTTCCAAATATGTAGAATTTTTTTAATGTTTAGAAAAACAAGTCTTAAACTTTTTTTTATTTTAAGCAAAAAAATATATTTGCAATCGAAAAATCGGGATGTAGCGCAGTCTGGCAGCGTACTAGCATGGGGTGCTAGGGGTCGCTGGTTCGAATCCAGTCATCCCGACTAAACATAAAAAAACCGACAAGAGTCGGTTTTTTTGTGTTTTAAATTCCAGCTACAGCTTTTATTTCATCTATAATCCGTAAAGCCAAATCATCTGCCAATTTCTGACTGGACGCTTCGGTATAAATACGGATAATTGGTTCTGTATTTGATTTTCTCAAATGTACCCAGTTTTCGGCAAAGTCAATTTTAACTCCGTCTATTGTGGTGATATCGTCATTTTTATATTTCTCAGTCATTGCAACAAGAATCGCATCAACATCAATTTGTGGCGTCAACTCAATTTTATTTTTGCTCATATAATATTCAGGATATGAAGCACGCAAAGCCGAAACCGACATTTTTTTATTGGCCAAATGAGTAAGGAACAAAGCCACACCCACCATGCTGTCACGGCCATAATGTGATTCTGGGTAAATAATCCCGCCATTTCCTTCTCCTCCAATGATTGCATTGTTTTTCTTCATCAGTTCCACTACATTCACTTCGCCTACTGCACTGGCTTCGTAACTTCCGTTGTGTTTGTTGGTCACATCGCGCAATGCACGTGAAGAGGACATATTCGAAACCGTATTCCCTGGAGTTTTACTCAAAACATAATCGGCACAAGCAACCAAAGTATATTCTTCTCCAAACATTTCACCGTCTTCGCTAATAAAAGCCAAACGGTCTACATCTGGATCAACAACAACTCCCAAATGCGCTTTTTCTTTAACCACCAACTCCGAAATATCCGTTAAGTGTTCCTTCAAAGGTTCTGGATTGTGAGGAAAATGGCCGTTTGGTTCACAGTATAATTTTACTACTTCAACCCCCATCAATTCTAATAATCTCGGAATAATGATTCCTCCTGATGAATTTACGCCATCCACAACAACTTTAAATTTTGCCGCTTTTACTGCTTCAACATCTACCAATGGTAAGTTCAATACTTCATCGATATGAATGTCCATATAAGCATCATTTATAGTGATTTCGCCCAAACTGTCCACATCTGAAAAATCAAAAGCTTCGGCTTCGGCGATCTCAAGAATTTTTTCTCCTGCTGCACCGCTCAAAAATTCTCCTTTTTCATTCAATAATTTCAAAGCATTCCATTGTTTTGGATTATGAGAAGCCGTCAAAATAATACCTCCGTCCGCTTTTTCCAATGGAACTGCTATTTCAACTGTTGGTGTTGTCGATAAACCTAAATCTATGACATCAATCCCTAAACCGATAAGCGTATTGATAACCAAATTGTGAATCATAGGTCCCGAAATTCGGGCATCACGGCCTACTACAACCGTTAACTTATCTTTTTTAGAATAGTTTTTAAGCCAAGTTCCATATGCCGAAGCAAATTTTACAGCATCAACCGGGGTTAAATTGTCACCTACTTTTCCTCCTATTGTTCCGCGAATTCCGGATATTGATTTTATTAATGTCATTATGAATTATGATTTTTGATTTTTGATTAGCGATTTTTGATTGCAGATTTTCACTTTGCAATCAAAATTTTTCGTATTATTTTATTTCTGACAAATATAAAAAAGTTTATGTCTTTATTAGGAAGTAAATTTTAAAAAGGAAATGAATTTTGAGTTGCTATTCTTTTAAAAAGCGTTGATTATTTTTTTATATCTTTATCAAATGACGATCGACTACAAATATCTTCAGACTTGATTTTAAAATCAAAAATCAGAAATCGTTAATCTTCAATCTAAAATCCCAATGAACTTCCTTGCTCACATCTATTTATCCGGAAACAATGATTTGATAAAAATCGGGAATTTTATGGCTGACGGCATTAGAGGAAAACAGTTTGAAACTTATCCTTTGGAAATACAAAAGGGAATTATTCTGCATCGTTTTATTGATACTTACACCGATGCTCATCCCGTTTTTAGGAAGAGCACCAAACGTTTGCACTACAACTACCATCATTATGCCGGCGTGATAACCGATGTGTTTTATGATCATTTTTTGGCCAAAAACTGGAATAATTATTCAGATGAAAGTCTGACAGATTTCACTAATCGCTTTTACCAATCGCTACAGAACAATTATGAATTTTTATCGGAAAGGACCAAAGGAATAATGCCAAATATGATCGAGTTTAATTGGCTGTTAAGTTACCAAACTGTTGAAGGAATAAGCAGAATCCTTAGCCAGATGGATAACCGAACAAAAAACGAGTCCAAAATGCGGTTTTCGTCTAATGAGCTTATTGAATATTACACCGAATTTGAACAAGAATTCACCACTTTTTTTGAAGACATCAGAATGGAGTCACGCCAAAAACTACAATTATTATGAAAAAAATAATACTGCTGATCCTTATCTTAAATACCTATTGTTTTGCTCAAACCAAAGCTGTCACTGGTCTTATCGCTGACAAAGCCATAGTGGTTTCGGCTCGTGAAGAAGCTTCTAAAATTGGTGCAGAAATTATGCAAAAAGGCGGAAATGCCTTTGATGCCATGATTGCGACCGAACTGGCATTGGCGGTAGCTTATCCATACGCAGGCAATATTGGCGGTGGCGGATTTATGGTATTCCGCAAAGCAAATGGAGAAGTTGGTTCGTTGGATTATCGTGAAAAAGCACCTTTGGCAGCAACCAAAAATATGTTTCTTGACAAAGACGGAAAGATAATTAAAGGGGAAAGTACCGAGAGCCCGCTTGCAATTGGCGTTCCAGGAACCATAGCCGGCGTTTTTGCCGTTCACGAAAAATACGGTTCAATGCCAATGTCTGAAATTTTGAAACCCGTTATTGCATTGGCCGAAAAAGGTGTGATTGTAACTCAAAAAGAAGAAGCCAAACTCAATAGTTATAGAGCCTCTATCATTAAGGCGAATGGTGAAAAAACCAAATTTGCTACAATTTACAAACAAAACGACACCATCAAATATCCCGCTTTGGCAAAAACATTAAAAAGAATTGCTAAAAATGGAAAAAATGAGTTTTACAAAGGACCGACAGCAAAAATTTTGATTAAATACCTCCAAGAAAAAGGCGGAATTATAACAATGAAGGATTTATCCAAATATGAAGCCAAATGGAGAACTCCTTTAACCTTTAATTACAAGGATTTGAAAGTCATTTCGATGTCACCACCAAGCAGTGGCGGTATTTGTCTGGCTCAGATTTTAAAAATGATAGAAACATACAATTTATCCCAAAAGGGACATAATTCGGCTGAATCGATTCAAGTAATTGTTGAAGCTGAAAGACGTGCTTATGCCGACAGAAGTTATTTTTTGGGAGATCCCGATTTTGTAAAAATACCTTTGAAAGCTTTGATGGCTGATGATTATTTAAAAGAAAGAATGTTAAGTTTTAATTTAGATAAAGCCTCTTTATCCTCTGAAATTAAACAAGGAAAGGTAACTTATAATGAAAGCACCGAAACTACGCATTACTCCATTGTTGATTCTTTTGGGAATGCGGTTGCAGCAACTACAACCTTAAATGACGCGTATGGTTCAAAATATTATTGTGATGAGTTGGGCTTTTTTTTAAACAATGAAATGGATGATTTTAGTGCCAAACCCGGTGAACCCAATATGTTTGGTTTGGTCGGAAATGAAGCCAACAGCATTGCTCCGCAAAAAAGAATGCTGAGTTCCATGACGCCCACGATTGTTGAAAAAAACGGAAAGCTTTTTATGGTTGTCGGGTCGCCGGGCGGTTCCACCATCATCACTTCGGTTTTGCAGACGATTCTCAATGTTTATGAATACAATTTAGGGATGCAGGAAGCTGTAAATGCCCCCAGATTTCATCATCAATGGCTACCGGATGTGATTACGTTCGAACCCAATACTTTTGAAACAAACACTTTTGAAAAATTAAAATCCAAAGGATATATCATCAATGAAAAAACAACTCCTGTAATTGGTAAAGTAGATGCTGTCTTGGTTTTGCCTGACGGAAAAATGGAAGGTGGAGCAGATTATAGAGGTGATGACAAAGCGGTTGGGTTTTAGAATTTAGATTTTTTTTATTGATATTGCCATTGATATTGTTAATGTTATTGATTTTTTACTCTATAAATTTTATATCCTCTTTAGAAAAAGCGTTCGAAGAAAACTGCAATGCTGAAAACGCTGTTGCCATGTCAAAATACATGAAAGATAACTTTTTCTTCTTTGGAATAAAAACTGAGAAAAGAAGACAGATTTTTAAAACTGTTTGGACTGAAAACCAAAAAGAAATTTTTGATAACCCACGACAAATAGCTTTCTTATTGTTCTCTAAAAAAGAAAGGGAATTGCATTATTGCGCCATAGAAATTTTAGTAAAAAACCTCAAAAACAAGTATCAGAAAGAAGATATTCAGCTTATAGAAACTCTCATAATCACAAACTCTTGGTGGGACAGTGTTGATGTTATTGCTAAATTTATTTTAGGAGAATATTTGCAGCAATTTCCTTTAGAAACCGATAATGTTATTTCCCGCTTCTCAAATTCAGATAATATGTGGCTTAATAGAAGCGCCATTCTTTTTCAGCTGGGCTATAAAGAAAGAACAAATTTTGACTTATTGAAATTGGTTTGTGATAAGCACAAAATGTCAACTGATTTTTTTATTCAAAAAGCAATTGGCTGGGCATTGCGGGAATATGCCAAAACAAATCCCGAAGCCGTAAAGGATTTTGTATTAGTATCCAATCTGAAAAAATTAAGCGAAAAAGAAGCCTTGAAAAATTTATAACAACAGTACCTTTTTTTGGGTATTTTTTTTGTTAATAATATTTTCAATTAAAATAAAATTGTTACTATTTAGTGCGTTTAGTTTTATTAAATTTGTTTCCAAAAAAACAATAAAATGCTAAATAATCAGACTTCTGAAGGAATGAACGAAGCAAGTAAATTGCAAAACAATAACAAATCCAAAAACAAAAAAATTGCATTAATCGCTGGCGTGCTAATTGTACTGGGAATAATCATTATTCCCCGCGTTTGGGCTAAATTCAATAAAAAAGAAGTGGTTTGCCTCAATAATCAAACTCAAATTTATGAAAAATACAAAGATGCAGTAGTTCTTGTCAAACACACTTATGCATTACAAATTTCCATCAAGGGGTCTGAACCATTCCAAATTGAAGTTGAGGACAACTCATTTGAAGAAAAAACAATTTCAGGAACAGGATTTTTCGTTTCAGAAGACGGGAAAATAGTTACCAATCATCACGTTGCCGAACCTTGGAAGTATAACGAAACCAAAGATGATAATTTTAGCGAATTAAAAAATCATATCGTAACAGTTCTCCCGGATTCAATTGACAAAAAAGATTACAAAAGTTATCTTGAATTGCATTGGAATGATTATTATGGAGGTGAAGAAGAAGGAGATTATTCTGAAGAAGAAGGAGAAATTCCCGCTAAAGAAGCTACTGTTGCAAATGTTGATTCCTCAAGCGTAAATAATGAAGTAAATGATTTGATATCAGAGAATAAATCAGAAGAAAAAGCTGTAACAAGCCAAATTGTATACACTAAATTGGAAGATATCGAAATTGTCCCTAAAACAGTTGAAGTAAGCGTCGCTTTGCACGGTTCAAAAGATGATTGGCTACAATGTAAAGTCATTAAAATTGCCGATAGTGATGAAGTTGATGTAGCCGTTTTACAGCTTACAAGTGAAAAATTACCTGATTCCGTATCTGATATTGTTGATTTGGATAATGCTGTGCAAGATGACTCCAGTATAAAACCAGGAACCAATGCAATTTTAATTGGCTACCCAATGGGTCTGCAGCTGGCAAATACCCGCAGAGGGATAAAAGTGCAAGTTTATGAAGGCCAAATCAATAAGGAATCAGATGGCGTAAGTGTACAATATAACGTGACTTCTACTCATGGTGCCAGCGGTTCGCCAGTATTTAATGAATGCGGACAGCTTATCGCCATCAATTATGCAGGTTATGATGAAGCTCAAGGGTATAATTTTGGGATTGTTGCAAAACACGCTATGTCTTTGGTGGAATAATTCAGCTTTTTTTAAGCAAAAAAACTTATTTTTGTGATAAACCAATATTAAAACAGCAATGTTTAAAAAGCTTTTTTCAAAAATTGAGTTCCTGATTGTTTTAGCACAGTCGGCTTTAACACCAAAGCAATTTATTTTTTTATCAAGTGTTTTAGTTGGAATATCTTCGGCCATTGCTGTTATTGTTTTAAAAACATTTGCTCACTGGGTATTTAAGTTTGCTACTTATGTGACTATACATACGAATCTTTTTAAGATAGGTTTGCTCAAAATAATGTTGCCTGTAATTGGCATCATGCTTACAGTATTTGTCGTAAAACGGTTTTTGGGAGGAACTATTGAAAAAGGTACCTCACAAATTTTATATGCTGTAGCTAAAAAAGCGAGCATCATTCCAAAAAAACAGATGTATGCCCAAATCATGACAAGTTCGCTTACTGTGGGTTTGGGAGGTTCGGCGGGTCTTGAAAGTCCCATTGTGGTTACTGGCGCGGCATTTGGTTCCAACTATGCCCAAAGATACAAACTGCATTATAAAGACAGAACTTTGCTTATAGGCTGTGGTGTTGCGGCTGGAATAGCAGCTGCTTTTAATGCTCCAATTGCAGGCGTTTTATTTGCTGTTGAAGTTTTACTAGTTGATGTCAGTATTTCGGCTTTTACACCAATAATGATTGCCGCTGCTACAGGAGCTTTAGTATCTGCAATAGCCTTAGATGAAACCATTTTGTTAAATTTCACAAGCAAGCAGACCTTTAATTACCACAATATTCCTTATTATATCCTTCTTGGCGTAAGCACTGGATTTACAGCCATATTCTATGCTAGAAATTTTCAAAAAACAGAGCATTTCTTTGGACATATGAGGCTATCCCTTTATAAGAAAGCTTTTATCGGAGCATCCATTTTAGCACTTATGATATTTATTTTTCCAACACTTTTTGGCGAAGGATATGAAAGCATCAGAACATTATCTGAAAACGATCCTGGTGAATTATTAGAAAACACTCTTTTTAGGGGATTTAGAGATAATAGCTGGGCTTTATTGGCTTTTGTGGGATGTTCGTTTCTATTGAAAGCTTTTGCTACCGGAATAACTCTTGGAAGCGGCGGTAATGGCGGCAATTTTGCTCCTTCCCTGTTTCTAGGTTCTTATGTTGGTTTTTTCTTTTCAAAATTATTAAATTCAACAGGCTTAACCCATTTGCCAATAGGTAATTTTACTATGGTTGGAATGGCTGGTATTTTGAGCGGATTATTTCATGCGCCATTGACTGCAATTTTCTTAATCGCTGAAATTACTGGAGGTTATGGCTTAATGATTCCTCTTATGATCGTGTCTTCCATTAGTTTTGCCATTTCAAAGCGATTTGAGGTGCATTCTTTGGATGTCAAGAGTCTTGCCAAAAAAGGGCACGCATTTACCAGCAATAAAGACACAAACGTGCTTAGTACATTAAATACTAATTCCATCATTCAAACCGATTATTTAACAATTTCACCTGATGAGACTCTTGAAAAACTAGTTGATTTGATTTCTCATTCCAATCAGGTTATTTTTCCTGTTGTTTCTTTAGACAAAAAACTGTTAGGTATTGTTCATTTCAATGATATTCGGGAAATTATTTTCAATCCATATCGAGTGAAATACACTTTAATCAAAGAAATTATGGTACAGCCAGTTGCTATTGTAAACCCTTCTAATAGTATGGAAATTGTCATGAATAAATTTGAATCGTCCAAAAAAGCCTTTCTTCCTGTAATAAGTGATGATAAATATTATGGTTTTATATCCAAATCTATCGCTCTTGAAGCCTATAGAACTAAGTTAAAATCGATGACCATAGAATAAAATATATTCCTTTTTTAACAGAATCTTCCGTACTGTTCTATCAAAAGAATCAATCAAAATGGTAACTTTGCTTTTTTGCAAAAATTATGCTAGATACAGACAATACGATTGAAGTTCAAGGTGCCCGCGTTCACAATCTAAAAAATATAGATGTTTCCATTCCTAGAGAAAAACTGGTAGTCATTACGGGTTTATCCGGATCTGGAAAATCTTCATTGGCATTCGATACTATTTATGCCGAGGGACAGCGCCGTTATGTAGAAACCTTTTCGGCCTATGCGAGACAATTTCTTGGAGGATTGGAACGTCCAGATGTGGATAAAATTGACGGTTTATCCCCTGTTATTGCCATTGAGCAAAAAACGACCAGCAAAAGCCCGCGCTCTACCGTGGGAACCATCACCGAAATTTATGATTTCCTGCGTTTGCTTTATGCACGTGGTGCCGATGCCTACAGTTACAATACGGGAGAAAAAATGGTTTCCTACTCGGATGATCAAATAAAGGATTTGATTATACAGGATTTTAGCGGAAAACGAATTAATATTTTAGCACCAGTTATCCGTGCCAGAAAAGGACATTATGCTGAGCTTTTCCAACAGATAACCAAACAGGGATTTTTGAAAGTCCGTGTTAACGGAGATATTTTAGACTTGGTTTCAGGAATGAAATTAGACCGTTACAAAACCCACGATATCGAAATTGTTGTCGACAGAATGGTCATTGAGAACACTCCAGATAACGAAAAACGTTTATCAGAAAGCATCAATACAGCGATGCATCACGGTGAAAATGTATTAATGGTTCTGGATCAGGACACAAATGAAGTTCGTTATTTTAGCAGGAATTTGATGTGTCCAAGTACCGGAATATCCTATCAAAATCCGGAACCTAATTTATTTTCTTTCAACTCTCCAAAGGGTGCTTGCGACAACTGCAACGGATTAGGAACTGTGAACCAAATTAATATTCAAAAAATTATACCCAATCCTAAATTATCCATCAAATCGGGTGGATTTGCTCCGTTGGGTGAATACAAATCTTCTTGGATTTTCAAGCAATTGGAAATTATAGGAGAGAAATATGGTTTTAAATTGACCGATGCCATAGAAAAAATCCCAGCCGAAGCAATGGAAATGATTTTGAACGGCGGTAAAGAAAAGTTTACCATAAATTCTAAAGATTTAGGCGTTGCACGCGATTATAAAATTGATTTTGAAGGGATTTCCCATTTTATTAAAAATCAGCACGATGAAAGCGGTTCGACGAGTATCAAGCGTTGGGCTAAGGAATTTATGGACGAGGTGAAATGCCCTGTATGTGAAGGTTCCCGTTTGAAAAAAGAAGCCAATTATTTTAGAATAAACGAAAAAAGCATATCCGAATTGTGCGATATGGACATTTCGGATTTGACGGCTTGGTTTTTGGATTTAGATCATCATTTATCCGATAAACAAAAAAGAATTGCTACTGAAGTAATTAAAGAAATCAAAGACCGCTTGGCTTTCTTGATGAATGTGGGCTTAGATTATTTGGCTTTAAGCCGAAGTTCTAAATCCCTTTCAGGCGGTGAAGCGCAACGCATACGATTGGCTACACAAATTGGATCACAATTGGTGGGTGTTTTGTATATTTTGGATGAGCCAAGCATCGGATTACATCAACGAGACAATGAAAAATTGATTCACTCTTTGGAACAGTTACGGGATATAGGAAATTCCATTCTTGTGGTTGAACACGACAAGGACATTATGGAACGGGCAGATTATGTGATTGACATTGGTCCAAAAGCAGGCAAATACGGTGGTGAAATCATTAGTATTGGAACTCCTGCCGAAACATTGGCTTCCAATACAATTACGGCTCAGTACTTAAACGGAACATTGAAATTGGAAATTCCTTCTAAGCGCCGTGAAGGAAATGGTAAATTTCTAAAATTGGCTGGCGCGACAGGCAATAACCTCAAAAATGTTTCTATTGATTTGCCTTTGGGCAAAATGATTTGTGTAACGGGCGTTTCGGGAAGCGGAAAATCAACTTTGATTAATGAAACCCTCTACCCTATTTTGAACGCCTATTATTTTAATGGCGTCAAAAAACCACAGCCGTATAAAAAAATAGAAGGATTGGAACATATTGACAAAGTGATTGATATTGACCAAAGCCCGATCGGACGCACGCCGCGTTCCAATCCTGCAACTTATACCGAAGTTTTTAGCGAAATACGAAACTTATTTACAATGACTTCCGAAAGTATGATCCGCGGTTATAAAGCGGGACGTTTTAGTTTTAATGTTAAAGGAGGACGATGTGAAACCTGCGAAGGCTCGGGAGTGCGCACCATAGAAATGAATTTTCTGCCCGATGTGTATGTGGAATGCGAGACTTGTCAGGGAAAACGTTTTAACAGAGAAACATTGGAAATTCGATACAAAGGAAAATCAATTTCGGATGTGTTGAATATGACCGTAGACGAAGCGGTTCCTTTCTTTGAAAACATACCAAAAATTTACCGAAAGGTAAAAACGATTCAGGATGTTGGTTTGGGCTATATTACGCTAGGACAGCAAAGTACAACACTTTCTGGCGGCGAAGCACAGCGCATCAAACTGGCTGGCGAATTGTCTAAAAAAGATACCGGAAACACCTTTTATATTCTTGATGAGCCAACTACAGGTTTACATTTTGAAGACATCCGAGTGCTGATGGATGTAATTAACAAATTGGTAGACAAAGGAAATACCATCCTGATTATTGAACACAATATGGATGTAATAAAACTAGCCGATTATATTATTGACATAGGCCCCGAAGGCGGAAAAGGCGGCGGACAGCTTGTAGCCAAAGGAACTCCAGAAGAAATTGTGAAAAATAAAAAAAGCTACACAGCGCAGTTTTTGAAAAAAGAGTTATCTTAGTTAAACATCATTTAACAATGATAAAAACTGAATTAAAAACGGATGCACTAGCCCAGATAGAAGTGGAAATCCTTATGAGCCGGGGTTCGGCTCATAAGATTGAAACGGATAGCTGGAAATAGCTCCTAATAAATATAATGAGAAATTATGAGATTAGAAGATTTTGACAACAATGAAGACAAAGTAATTCAAGATAGTTTTAAACAAAAAACTTGGAACGAAATTAGATCCAATGACAGTTGGGGGATTTTTAAAATCATGTCCGAATTTGTGAATGGATACGATGCAATGAGCCGCATCGGTCCTTGTGTAACTATTTTTGGTTCTGCAAGGATAAAACCAGAAGACGACTACTATTTGCTAGCCGAAAAAATCGCTTACAAAATCAGTAAGGCCGGTTATGGCGTGATAACCGGAGGAGGTCCCGGAATTATGGAAGCAGGTAACAAAGGTGCGCATTTGGGCGGAGGAACTTCGGTTGGACTGAATATTGAATTGCCTTTTGAACAGCATTTTAACCCGTATATTGACAGAGATAAAAACTTAAATTTTGATTATTTCTTTGTTAGAAAAGTAATGTTTGTAAAATATTCGCAAGGTTTTGTGGTAATGCCAGGCGGATTTGGAACTTTGGATGAATTATTTGAAGCTATTACTTTGATTCAAACCAAGAAGATTGGCAAATTCCCAATTGTATTAGTGGGAAGTAAATTTTGGTCAGGATTAATCGATTGGATAAAAGCGGTACTGGTTGAAAAAGAGCATACGATAGACCCAGATGATTTGAACTTATTTAAAATTGTAGACACAGAAGATGAAGTCGTTGATGTCATCAATAAATTCTACAAGAAATACGATTTAAGCCCTAATTTTTAATATTGAAAGCCGTCTCGTCTTTTTAGACTGCCCCCAAATAGTGTCTAACTTTTTGGGGGCAGTTCATTATAGGAACGAGACAGCTTGTTTATTTTAACGCATTTTAATGCATTTCACCCCATTTAATACTGAACTTTTCTTAATTTTTTGTAAATTGTATTAGTTTTATACCTTCACTAAACCTATATACAGTCCCAAATTGAAAACTTACGGTAAAATCATCCTGTCTGTTATTGTTTTACTGGTTACCCAAAAACAATATGCACAGCATCAATCAAAGATGACTGCCGTTGTGAATATGGATTATAAAACAGTAACGATAGATCAGGAAATCACTTTTCACAATCAATCTAATGACACTTTGACTTCAATAGTGCTGAATGATTGGAATAATGCTTTTTCGGATAAGGAAAGTCCATTGGGTAAGCGTTTTTCGGATGAGTTTTACAATAAATTTCATTTGGCATCGGTAAATGAGCTTGGCGGAACTATCAATTTAATAATTGAAGACGCTGATCAGAAAGGTTTTGTTTGGGAAAGATCTAAAAAAAATCCAGATTATATCACAATTAAATTAAATAACACTTTACTGCCCAGCCAAAAAGTAAAACTGCATCTCACTTATATAGAAAAAATCCCTAGCGACAAATTTACCAAATACGGTTATTTTGAAAAATACGGCATGCACCTTAAAAACTGGTTTCTCACGCCTGCACGTTATGAAAATAAAGAATTTGTAAAATACAGCAATGAAAACCTTGATGACATTGCCAATGCTGTTTCTGATTTTGATATTGACTTAAAAATTAATGGCAAAAATGCTGTCACTACTGATTTGGCAATTGACCGATTGACACAAACTGATCAAGAAACCAATATCAGATTGACAGGAAAAAACAGAAATGATATCGACCTTATCATAGAAAAGGAATCCAGTTATACTAGTTTCAAAGTTAACAACTTAGAAGTTTTTACTAATATTAGATCTGGAAGATTTAATGACTCCCTAAAGACAAAAATCATTGAAAGAATTGTAGATTACAGCAAAAATCAAATTGGAGAATATCCATTTGATAAAATAATTATTTCTGAGGCTGACTATGAAAAAAACCCTTTTTATGGCTTGAATCAATTACCTAAATTCATACGTCCTTTTCATACCGATTTTTTATTCGAAATAAAATTTTTAAAAACCTACTTGAATAATTATCTTAAAACCAGTATGAGATTAGATTCCAGAAAAGACAATTGGATTTATGATGGCTTTCAAATCTATACAATGATGGGTTATATTCATGAATTTCATCCTGATAGCAAAATGATGGGATCTGCCTCAAAATTCTTTTTACTCAGAAGTTTTAAGATGGCTCAAACTGATTTTAATGAGCAGTATAGCTATTACTATATGCTGATGGCAAGAAAAAATTTAGACCAGCCTCTTAATGCTTCTAAAAATGCATTGATAAAATATAATGTCCAAATTGCCAATAAATACAAAGCCGGACTGAGTTTAGATTATCTTAATGAATATCTTGGAAATGGAATAGTTCCCTCTGGAATTAAGCAATTTTATAACCAAAATAAACAAGAACAAACCAATAGAAATGATTTCGAAGAGCTGTTAAAATCAAAAACTTCAAAAAACATCGATTGGTTTTTTAACTACATTATTGACAGCAGAGAAATAATTGATTATAAATTTGATGCCGTTTCCAAAACCAAAGACAGTGTTACATTTACAGTAAAAAACAAAGGAGTTCCTTTGGTTCCGATACCTGTATTTGGAATTAGAAACAAACAGGTTATTTTTAAAAAATGGCTGGAAATTAGTGAAATTGACAAGGAGCTTACTTTTGAAAGAAAAAGTATCGACAAACTGGTTCTGAATTATAAAAATGAAGTTCCTGAGTTTAATTTGAGAAACAATTGGAAATCCCTGCAAAAATTCTCTTTTAATCGTCCATTAAAAATGACTCTTTTTCAAGATTTAGAGGATCCGCATTATTCACAGTTGTTTTATGTCCCTACTCTATTTTATAATCTTTATGACGGTTTTTCTCCAGGAATAAGTCTATACAATTACAGCTTTTTTGATAAGCCATTTATGTTTATTTTAAATCCAATGTATTCCATCAATACTAAATCTATTGTAGGCAGCTACACGTTTGCCTACAATCAATATTTAAGAGAAAGCCGTTTATACAACATTAGATATTCCTTAAATGGCTCTTATTTCCATTATGCATCAGACGCGGCTTACCTCAAATTATACCCTAGCCTGTCCTTATTTTTAAGAGAGCCAAACTATCGCGATAATAGGAAACAGGTTATAACATTAAAAGACAATATTATTTACAAAGGGCCATCATCAACAGTAATAGACAGTACCGATAACTACTCCATTTTTAACATCAAATATTTCAATATAAAAACCGAAGTAACCAGCCATGTCAAATTTCTGACTGATATTCAATTATCCAGATATTTTGGTAAAGTATCTGCTGAAATGGAGTATCGTAAGTTATTTAATGGCAAGCATTATCTGAATGGTAGAGTCTATGCTGGAACCTTTTTATACAATAGCAACAATACGCAAAATTACAATTTTGGCGTTTCCAGAATAAATGATTATATGTTTGATTATCCGGTCTATGCACGGTCTGAAACAACCGGAATTCTAAGCCAGCAATATATCCATGCACAAGGAGGTTTTAAATCATTTTTGAAACCGGCCGAAGCTGATCAATGGCTGACAACGGCCAATTTGAGTTATTCTATACTGTGGAATTGGGTTGATGCCTATGCTGATTTTGGTTTTATAAAAAATAGAGGCGTTTCAAATACCTTTCTTTATGATAGCGGAATACGGTTAAATTTGGTACAGGATTACTTCGAATTGTACTTTCCTGTATATTCCTCAAACGGATTTGAACTGTCAGAAAAAAATTATGGAGAGAAAATACGTTTTATCTTCATTTTTAACCCAAAATCATTAATTAATCTTTTTACCCGAAAATGGTTTTAATTCAAAACAAAAACTTTAAAACATTAAGTTATTGTTAGTAAATTCTAAATAAAATTATTTATTTGATAAAAATACATTCATTTTACTAAAAATTATTTGCTAAAAAATTATAAAAATACAGAATTGTATAATGCTATATAGATAGTTTTAATTAAATTTGCAGCATTAAAGTTATACTTTTAAATTATGATTAAAGAAAAAGTCAATACTAGTTTAACATTTGAAGATTTCAAAACTGAAGTATTAAATGATTATAAAATTGCCATAATAAGTCGAGAATGCAGTTTATTAGGGCGTAAAGAAGTATTAACTGGAAAAGCCAAATTTGGTATTTTTGGGGATGGTAAAGAAGTCCCACAGCTTGCCATGGCAAAATGCTTTAAAAATGGTGATTTCCGTTCTGGCTATTACCGCGATCAAACTTTTATGATGGCCATTGGAGAATTGTCTATTGAGCAATTTTTTGCTGGCTTATATGGTAATACCGATATTGATTTGGAACCAATGTCTGCGGGAAGACAAATGGGAGGGCATTTTGTAACCCATAGTTTGAATGAAGATGGATCTTGGAAAAATCTAACACAACAAAAAAATTCCAGCGCTGATATTTCCCCAACTGCGGGACAAATGCCTAGATTGCTTGGACTGGCTCAAGCTTCAAAAATTTACAGAAACGTTCCTGGTATTCCAAATGCAGATCAATTTTCAATAAATGGAAATGAAATTGCTTGGGGAACTATCGGAAATGCCAGCACTTCTGAAGGATTATTTTTTGAAACTATAAACGCCGCTGGAGTACTGCAAGTACCAATGGTAATGAGCATTTGGGATGATGAATACGGTATTTCGGTGCATGCAAAACATCAGACTACTAAAGAAAATATTTCGGAGATATTAAAAGGATACCAAAAAGAAGAAGGCACCAATGGTTTTGAAATACTAACTGTAAAGGGTTGGGATTATGTAGATTTAATTGCAACTTATGAAAAAGCTGCCGAAACAGCACGCGAAAATCATGTCCCTGTTTTAATTCACGTAAATCAGTTAACTCAGCCTCAGGGTCACTCAAGCTCTGGTTCACACGAAAGATATAAAAATGCAGCCCGATTAGCATGGGAAAAAGAATTTGACTGCATCCGACAAATGAAATTATGGATGATTGCTATCAATATCGCTTCTCCGGAGGAACTTGATGCAATTGATCTGGATGCCAAAAAAGAAGTTTTTGAAGGTAAAAAAGTGGCTTGGAATGCTTTTATAAGTCCTATTATTGATGAACAAAACGAGTTGATTGCCATTTTAGAAAGACTCTCAGCTACTAGTACTAAAAAGGAAGAAATTCTAAAAAATATTTCTAGTCTAAAAAACATTAAATCTCCTTTAAAAAAGGAAATAATGATTATTGCCAGAAAATCTCTTCGTCTAGTTGTAAATGAAATTGACAAAACAGAGCTGTCTGATTGGATTACTAATTATATCAAAAAAACACAGCCAAAGTTTAGCAGCAATTTATTTTCAGAATCAGATAAAAATATATTTTCTGTAAAAAAAGTTTTACCGGAATATCCTAGTAATGCTATTGCGGATACTGACGGAAGAATGATTTTGAGAGATAATTTTGATGCACTTTTTTCAAAATATCCAGAAACATTAATTTTTGGCGAAGATGCCGGAAATATTGGTGACGTAAATCAAGGTCTTGAGGGAATGCAGGAAAAATATGGGGAATTGCGCGTTGCCGATGTCGGAATTCGTGAAGCTACAATATTAGGACAAGGAATTGGAATGGCATTAAGAGGATTGCGTCCAATTGCCGAAATACAATATTTGGATTATCTATTGTATGCTATCCAAATCATGAGTGATGATTTAGCTACTTTGCAATACAGAACCGTTGGAAAACAAAAAGCTCCTCTAATTATCCGTACGCGTGGTCATCGTTTAGAAGGGATTTGGCATTCTGGCTCTCCAATGGGAATGATTATCAACGCTATTAGAGGAATTCATGTATTAGTTCCAAGGAATATGACACAAGCGGCCGGTTTTTATAATTCTTTATTGGAATCTGATGAACCTGCTTTGGTTATAGAATGTTTAAACGGTTACAGACTGAAAGAAAAAATGCCTTTGAATTATGGTGAATTCAAAACGCCAATTGGTGTTGTTGAAACACTTAGAAAAGGAACTGATATTACGCTTGTTTCTTATGGTTCAACTTTACGGTTAGTAGAACAAGCTGCTAAAGAATTGTTTGAAACTGGTATTGACTGCGAAATTATCGATTTGCAATCGTTGCTTCCATTTGATATTAATCATGATATTGTAAAAAGCATAATAAAAACCAACCGCTTATTAATCATTGATGAAGATGTTCCTGGCGGAGCGGCTGCGTATATTCTGCAGCAAATAGTTGAAGACCAAAATGCTTACATCTATCTGGACAGTAAACCGCAAACTTTGACTGCCAAAGCTCATAGGCCAGCTTACGGAACTGACGGAGATTATTTTTCAAAACCTTCAGCCGAGGATATTTATGAAAAAGTATATGAAATGATGCATGAAGTAAATCCTTTGAAATATCCAAGTTTGTATTAAGTTAAAATGTAATATTCAAAATCCCAATCTTCAGGTTGGGATTTTTTTTTATCTTTATTAAAAACTATCACCTCTATTTTAAATGACGCCATTAGAAACATTATTTTTAGATTTAGATGACATCAAAGTAATTGATAGCACAATCCCCTATTCACAGTACACTCCGTTGGATTTATCAGCTTCCAATCTAGAATTGAATCAGCTAAACATTACAGATTCTTCACAATTTGAAACTTATGTTGAATATTCATTAGCCAAGAACAAAGCAAAAGTAGCGTATGGTGGTTATAACGAAGTCCGCAACTTATACAAAAGGAGTGCCGTTTTTAATGATTTGAACACCGAGGAACGCAATATTCATATTGGTTTGGATTTATGGATAAAAGCTGGAACGCCTGTATTAACAGCGCTGGATGGTAAAGTGCATAGTTTTCAATACAACAATAACTTAGGGGATTATGGCCCAACCATAATTCTGGAACATCAATTGGAAAATCATGTTTTTTATACCTTATATGGACATTTGTCATTAGAAAGTATTGCTTCTATTAATGCTGGTGATTTTTTTGCAAAGGGACAACAATTGGCAACATTGGGTGATGCCAGTGTAAATGGTGATTATTCACCACATTTGCATTTCCAGATTATTAAAGATATAAAAGAAAATTTAGGGGATTATCCTGGAGTTTGCAGTAAAAGTAAATTGGATTATTATTTGGAAAACTGTCCCGATCCAAATTTATTATTAAAGATTTTCTAAAAATCTGATATTTTGTTTATGCCATAATTGAAAATAACAAAATAATTTTATCCTCATTATATACCAACTTCTATATTATCCATAAGCTTTCTAGTTGTTTTTCAGTAAAATAACTAAACTACTAACCTTACGATTTCTAAAAGATAAACTCTAAATTAATAGTTATTGGTTTTAGTTATTACTACATTTGATAAGGATATGCCCCATTTATGGATGGATTAAAGAGAATACTTCTTTTTAATACTAGTGTCCAAAGTAAATATTGGTACAATGAAATCAATTTTGACCATAGGCGACAATAGTTTACTTAAATCACTACCCAATAACAAATTAATAGCAACAAAAGAAATCAAAATCTCAAAAGTCCCCACAAAATCACTTCGATTTTCAATGAAAGGGGAGCAAGAAAAATCTTTTACCGTCGTAGCTATTGGTGCCTCTGCAGGTGGTCTTGAAGCAGTAACCCAATTATTGAAAAATCTTTCTCCTACCACAGGTATGGCTTTTATTTATGTCCAGCACCTAAGTCCTGATCATAAAAGTCTGCTTGATGTACTTTTGTCTAAAGTGACTCAAATGGAGGTTCAGTTGATTGACAATATGGAATTACTGAAACCCAATAATTTTTATGTTATTCCAAATGATAAAGAAATCGAAGTTATTGACGGACATATCAAATTAATTCCCCGACCCAAAAACAGGACTTCAAACTTCTCTATTGACCTTCTTTTTTCCTCCTTGGCCGAAACGCATCATGAAAATGTTATTGGAGTTATTTTATCTGGATCGGCCAATGATGGCACTCGTGGATTAAAAGAAATAAAAGAGGCTGGCGGAATTACTTTCGCACAAGATGATTCGGCGAAATTCAGCAGTATGCCCAATTCTGCAATCGCCGCAGGAATAGTAGATTTTGTATTATCTCCAAAAGAGATTGGAATTGAATTGACACGAATCAGTCAGCATCCAATACTACTAAAGAATTTTATAAAGAAAACACCAGAAACAGAAATAGAAAATAGCAGTCCCGAATTGAAGGTTATTCTACAACTTTTGCACAAAAGAAAAAATGTAGATTTCAGTCACTACAAAATGAATACTATAAAAAGGCGAATGCTTCGCAGGATGTTAGTTCATAAAATTAAAACTTTAAAAGAATATGCCGAATTACTTTTAAATCAAAAGAATGAAGTAGATATTCTTTATCAGGATTTATTGATTAATGTAACTGATTTCTTTAGAGACACGGAAGCTTTTTTGTATTTAAAAAATATAATTCTGCCTAAATTACTCGAGACCAAATCAGCTGAAGAAACCCTCCGTTTATGGGTAGCAGCCTGTGCCACTGGTGAAGAAGTTTATTCGATAGCTATATTATTGATCGAAATACAAGAAAACAATCCTGACAGTATTCCCTTTCAAATTTTTGCTTCAGATTTGAGTGCAGATGCCATTCGGATAGCTCGGATTGGAGAATATACAGCAAGTCAAGTAATAACTGTTTCCCCAGAAAGGTTACAGCGTTTCTTCACTAAATCGAAAAACAAATACCGAATTTCAAAAGAGCTGCGGGATGTTTGCGTATTTGCAAAGCACAATATTTTGCGGGATCCACCATTTTCGAGAATGGATTTTATCAGTTGCAGGAATATGTTAATCTATTTGGACACAACAGCCCAGAAAAAAGCCATTTCCACTTTTCATTATGCCTTAAACGATGGTGGTTGTTTGATGCTTGGAAAATCAGAAACTATTGGGACAACGACTCAGCTCTTTACGATTCTCGATAAAAAATTTAAATTTTATTCCCGAAAAAAAAATTCAGGATTACGCACCATCCCAGATCTTACTTCACGTCTTTCCCATTCTACTATGCCTGATAAAAATACAATACCGACTTCTACATTCAAAAAAGTATCTGCATCAGCAAATGGTACAATAGGAATGGCTTTTGATACCGTTTTGCTCGAACATCATGTACCAGCAAGTGTTATAATCAATTACGATTTGGAAATTCTTCAATTTCGAGGATCGACATCCTTGTATTTGCAGCATTCCCCGGGCAAGGCCAGTTTTAATATTTTGAAAATGGCACATCTCGAAATAACATTTGAGTTGCGTAATGCCATTCATCATGCCATTAAAACCAAACTTCCCATACGGAAAATGGGGATTGAAATGAATCGGAATCCTATTGACAATACGATTCAGATCGTAAATATTGAAGCTATTCCTCTAAATATTGAAGGAGAAGAACCTCTATTGATCGTTATTTTTACAGGATACATGCAGCACGAAACTGAAGAAGAATCAATAAAAGGACAGCAAAACAACACAATTGCAAAAGACCGTCGAATAAAAAAACTGGAGGAAGAACTTGCAGCGGCTCGAGCAGATATGGGATCTATAACCCATGATCAGGAAGCCGCCAATGAAGAACTGCAAAGTGCCAATGAAGAGATTGTATCGAGTAATGAAGAATTGCAAAGCCTGAATGAAGAACTCGAAACCTCCAAAGAAGAGATTGAATCAACAAATGAGGAATTGGTAACCAGTAATCAGGAATTACATTCCAGAATTCAGCAAGTCGAAGAATTAAATCAATATAATGAAGCCATACTTTCTACAGTTCATGAACCTGTTCTTATTTTGGATAAAGACATAAAAATCAAATCAGCCAATATATCATTTTGCAAAACATTTCATGTAACCGAAGAAGAATGCATTGGAAAATCATTATATCAATTAGGAAATAACCAATGGAATATCCAGCAATTAAGAGAACTGCTGGAAGAAATTGTTTTAAAGAATAATCGTTTTCATGATTTTGAAGTTAAGCATATTTTTCCGATAATTGGTAAAAAAATAATGTTACTCAACGCCCACCGCATCATTCAGGCTAGAGAAAATGAAGAATTGATTGTCCTGACAATCATTGATATTACTGATGTTCGAAATCTGGCCATTGAACTCCAAATTAAAGAGAAAAAAGTATTGGAAGTACAGCTTGAAGTCGAGAAAAAAGCGCTTAAATTGATTGAAGACAGTAATAAGCGCTATAACATGATGTTGATGCAATCGCCTTTCTCTTTTGCCATTTTAAAAGGAAAGAACATGGTGATTGCCCTAGCGAATGACAGTATTAAAGAAATATGGGGAAAAGGAAGTGCTATAGAAGGCAAAACTATCATTGATGTTTTACCCGAATTGAAAGCAGGTCCAATTCCCAAAATGCTCAAAGAGGTTTACACGACGGGTATTGCACAAGAAGGGTATGAACTACTTGTCCCTTTGATGCGAAACGGACAATTAGATGATGTTTATTTCAATTTTGTTTATCAGCCGTATCTCGATACCGATGGAGCCATCTTGGGCGTAACCATTATCGCTTATGAAGTAACGGAACAAATAAATCTAAAAAATGAATTGATCGAAGCCAGACGCATTGCAGAACAAAACACAAAAATTGCAGAAAATGCATTAAAATCAAAGCAACAATTTTTATCCAATATGAGCCATGAGATTCGGACTCCGATGAATGCAATAATTGGGTTCACCAATGTGGCATTAAAAACCGATTTGAATAAAGAGCAAAGAGAGTTTATTACTGCCATTAAATCTTCTGGAAGTGCATTGATTGTGTTAATTAATGACATACTTGATCTTGCCAAAGTCGATGCCGGAAAAATGACATTTGATAAAAAAAACTTCAATATATTTGAATCGATTGCCGATATCTTTTATTTATTTGAATCTAAATGTTCTGAGAAAAATTTAAAATTAGAACAGCAATATGATACCAGAATTCCTGAATTTATCGTAGGTGATTGTATGCGTTTGCGGCAAATTATTTTAAATTTAATAAGCAATGCCATTAAATTTACGGCAAAAGGGAAAATAATTCTGAGCGTTCAATTACTGAAAGAAGATTCGGAAAAAACTACAATAGAATTTACTCTAATAGATACAGGTATTGGAATTCCAAAAAACAAACTGGCACATATTTTTGATAATTTCGAACAGGCTTCTACAGAAATTTCACGGTTATACGGAGGCACCGGTTTAGGTCTTGCCATTGTTAAACAACTGGTGGAACATCAAGGAGGGTCATTAATTGTAAAAAGTGAAGAAGGTAAAGGTTCCACCTTTGGTTTTATTATGGATTTTGAGAAATTCTGCGTAGAAGATCCAGCAGAAGAAGAAAATATTCACAATACGATTGAAGGATTAGAAAATATAAAAATTTTGGTGGCAGAAGATGTACCGTTGAATCAGCTTTTGATAAAAATCATTTTAGAGGAATTCGGTTTTCAATGTGATATTGCGGCAAATGGTAAAGTAGCCATAAAAAAACTAAAAGAAAACAACTATGATATTGTTTTGATGGACATACTAATGCCCGAAATGAATGGATTTGAGGCTACAGATTACATTCGTAATACTATGAATTCCAAAATTCCAATCATTGCGCTTACCGCAGATGTAACCACCGTAGATGTACAAAAATCTAAAATGGTGGGAATGAATGATTACATCTCTAAACCAATTGATGAAAACCTTTTATATAATAAAATTATCAGACAGCTTAGAAAAACACTTTCAAAAAAATAGCGTGGTTATTATTATAATCGACCAGATACTTCATTTGAATTACTTCTCAAAATCTAAACTTTGGGAAAAGTACTTATTAATTTAAAACATTCAACAACCTGTGAATTATACAACAATCTTGTAAATTCTATAACATGATTTGTTGATTTCTAGATGACCTTTACTGAATCTTTTAATTAGAAATAACTTGAAATTATATATAAAATACATGGTTAGTAATCGCTGTAAAATGGCGGTGAAAGAAGAATTGAAAAAACTTGGCCTGCACTTTATTGTGGTTGATTTAGGCGAAGTGGAAATCATGGAAACTATTTCTATGTATCAAAGAGAGCAACTCAAAATAGGCTTAATAGATTCCGGACTCGAATTGATGGATGATAAAAGAGCCATGCTTATCGAAAAAATAAAAAATGTAATTATTGAATTGGTGCATCATACTGATGAAAACATTAAAATTAATTTTTCAGATTATTTGCATGAAAAATTAAATCACGATTACACATACATGTCCAATCTTTTTTCGGAAGTGCAAGGAACTACAATCGAACAATTTATCATTTCGCACAAAACCGAAAGAATTAAAGAATTGATTATTTATGGCGAACTCAATATTACTGAAATTGCTTGGAAAATGGGATATAGCAGTGTCGCTCACTTATCGAGTCAGTTCAAAAAAGTAACAGGCTTATCTCCTACCCACTTTAAACAATTAAAAGATAAAAGACGCAGTCCAATTGAAGAAATTGGAAATTAATTACAATATTATTTGGAAATCCAGCTATAAATTTAACTAACAATACCACGCCTCCCCATGCAAGAATCACAATATGCCAGAAGTCTAATAGAAGCCAGTTTGGATCCTCTGGTTACCATAAGCACCGAAGGCAAAATTACGGATATGAATGAAGCATTGACTCACATTACTGGAATATCAAGAGAGGAATTGACAGGAACCTATTTTAAAGATTATTTTACCGAACCAAAAAAAGCACATGATGTTTATCAAGAGGTTTTTTCTAAAAGTTCAGTTTCTGATTCTCCGCTGACACTTCGCCACAAAAACGGAAAACTAACCGAAGTGTTATTTAATGGTTCCGTGTATCGTGACAATCAAGGCAATATAAAGGGAGTAGTAATTGTAGCAAGAGACATAGCTGAACAAAAATGGGCATTAGAATTAAGAAATGCTAATAAAGAATTGGCTTTTCAAAATGATGAAAAAGAGAAACGCGCAGCGGAGTTGGTTATTGCTAATGAAGAACTGGCCTACCAAAATAAAGTCAAAGAAAAAAGAGCGGCTGAATTAGTTATTGCCAACAAAGAATTGGCTTTTCAAAATGATGAAAAAGAGAAAAGAGCAGACGAATTATACATTGCCAACAAAGAGCTTCTTTTTCAAACAGGCGAAAAAGAAAGTAGAGCAGCCGAACTCGTAATTGCCGATTTGGAACTTGAATTTCAAAGTAAAGAGAAAGAGAAACGCGAAATTGCCAACAAAGAATTAGAAGCCCATAGTTATTCTCTTAAATTGGCTTCCCAATATTCTCTAAGTCTTATTGAAGCCAGTAGAGATCCTTTATTTACCATTTCGCCAAACGGAAAAATAACGGACACCAATGACGCAACGGTACAGGTTACCGGCGTATCTAGAGAACAATTGATAGGGTCTGATTTTATTGACTATTTCACAGAACCGCAAAAAGCACGGGACGGATATAAAAAAGTTTTTTCAAAAGGCTTTGTTGTCGATTATCCGCTTACTATTATGGATGGAAAATTTACCGATGTATTGTTTAACGGTTCGGTTTACAAAGATGATTTGGGAAATGTTGTGGGTGCCGTTGTGGTCGCCCGAGATATCACAGAGCAAAAAAGAATTGCAACAGAATTATTGGAAGCCAAGGTTTTTGCCGAGCTGGCAACATCACTGGCTGAAGAAGCCAAAAGCAAAGCCGAATTGGCTACAGAAATTGCCGAAAATGCCGTAAAAGCAAAACAGCAGTTTTTGTCTAATATGAGCCATGAAATTCGGACTCCGATGAACGCCATTATCGGATTTACAAAGGTGGTTTTAAAAACTGAATTAACAGCCAAGCAAAAAGAATATTTGATGGCGATAAAAATGAGTGGTGATGCTTTGATTGTGCTTATAAATGACATATTGGATTTGGCTAAAGTCGATGCAGGAAAAATGACATTTGAACAAACACCTTTTAAAATTAAAAAATCATTGTCCTCCATGCTTCATTTATTTGAAACTAAAATTCAGGAGAAAAACTTAAAATTAGTATCGGATTACGATAACAATATTCCAGAAGTTTTGGTTGGCGACCCTGTTCGTTTGCATCAAATTATTTTAAATTTAGTCAGTAACGCCGTAAAATTCACAACAGAAGGCGTGATTACCATAAGTGTTCATTTAATGTATGAAGATGATGAAAAAGTAATTATCGAGTTTGCTGTTAATGACACAGGAATTGGAATTTCCGAAAATAAAATAGAAAGCATTTTTGAAAATTTCCAACAGGCATCAAGCGGAACTTCTCGATTATATGGAGGAACTGGCCTTGGACTTGCCATTGTAAAACAACTGGTGGAATCTCAAGGAGGCAGCATAAGGGTTAAAAGTAAAATAAACGAGTATTCCCGTTTTAGTTTTACTTTGCCTTTTCTAAAAACGACTGAAGATGCGGCACTAGAAAATGAAATCATGGAATTGAATAATGAGATTAAAGGCATCAGAGTATTGGTGGTCGAAGATATGGCTCTGAATCAATTGCTTATGAAAACGGTATTGGATGATTTTGGTTTTGAACGTGACATTGCCGAAAACGGGAAAATTGCCATCGAAAAACTCAAAACAAATCAATACGATATTGTTTTGATGGACTTACAAATGCCTGAAATGAATGGCTTTGAAGCTACAGAATACATTAGAGAAACATTGAATTTGACTATTCCCATCATTGCACTGACAGCAGATGTCACTACGGTAGATTTGGCTAAATGTAAAGCTGTGGGTATGAACGATTATATTGCAAAACCTATTGATGAAAGAGTATTGTACAGCAAAATCGTTGGGTTAATAAAAAACCCTAAAAGTTCAAAACCAAATAAAAACAGCACTTTGAAAGTGTCAGAAGTTGAAAAAGTAAAATACATCAATTTAGATTACTTAAACCACCGCACTAAATCCAATCCAAAATTGATGATTGAAATGATTGGTCTGTATCTGGAACAAACACCTGAATTAATTAATACATTAAAAAAAAGCTTGTTAGTTCAAGATTGGAATTTGTTAAATGCTGTCATTCATAAAATGATTCCTTCATTTTCAATTATGGGAATGCATTCTGATTTTGAAAATATGGCAAAAAAAATTCAGGAATATGTGGCGATACAACAACAAAATGATGAAATGGAAAGTATGGTATTAAAACTTGAAGATGTATGTATGCAGGCCTGTAAAGAATTAGAACTAGAATTAGAAACATTAAAAAAATCCCTAAAATGAATACCACAAACAAAATAAAACTGTTCTTAGTCGACGATGACGCCTTATTCTTGAAATCTTTGGAAATTGAGTTTTTGGATCATGCTGATTTTGAAATAGAAACCTACTCCACCGGGGAACTTTGCTTGGCCAATTTATCCAATAACCCAGATGTCATTATTTTGGATTATCATCTGGACGGTATTGATAAAAATGCCATAAACGGTATTGATACCATGGATAGAATAAAAGAATTCAATCCAGAAATTGCTGTGATTATGTTGTCTTCTCAGGATAAAATTGATGTGGCTATCGACTGTATGCATCATCACGCCTTTGATTATGTGGTTAAAAGCGAAACGGCTTTTGTTCGTTTGCAAAAAATCATATCGTCTCTTTTCGAGTTTAGAAAAATGAAAAAGGAATTAAATTGGTATATGGAAAGAATGTAAGGGAAATGACTACAAATTCTATAATTATAAATTTTAAAAAATAAAAATCATGAATATCAAAAGAATCTTCGGCGCATTATTAACGGCTCTAGGAATAGGTGGCCTAATTTATGATGCAGTTATATTTACCAACACTTCTGGTAGTGAGAAAGACATAAAAGCCCTTGTAATTTACGGAATTTTGGGTACAGTTTTCTTTATAGCAGGAATTAGCTTAGTGCGAACTACAAAAGATGAATCTTAGATTTGTGAACCTAATCTAAGACTTTTTTAAAAAATATTTCAATGAAAAAATATACTTTTTCTGATTTGCCAGGCTGGCGCAACGGCCTCAAGAACATAGAAGTTTTCCAGCTTTCCTTCTATGACTATCGAGATAATACACGAGCTTGATACACGCTAATCGATCAATCGTATTCTCTTTGGATAAACTTCATTATTTTTTTCTAGCGCTTGCTTCCAAAATTATTTTCAAAGATTCCTGAGCTCATTTAAGAACAGAAGCAAAGGCAATGCCGTACTTAAATTCTTTTAATTTAAAACCTGCTCGTTTGGCTTCTTTTTTCCAAACGGAATGAGTTCTGCATCTACATTTCCAGTAAAACGATTTTCAAAATTATCTGTAAATTCTATAATTGTTTTCAAAAATTATATAACCCAATTTTACCCTCAAGTTGTCACCTTTGTATTCTAAAAATTTTTGAATTAGATCTAAATCAGATTTTTTTTAAAAAAATATAGTCATAAAACAGCTTTTAAAACAAGAAAAATATGGAATCACAAATTGGAATCGGTAAACAAAATTCACAAAAAAGCATCACATTTTTATCTTCAGTTTTAGCAGATGAAATGACTTTATACATTAAAATACGAAAATTCCATTGGAATATATCTGGCAATAGTTTTATGGAATTACATATATTATTTGAAAACCAATACAAACAATTAGAAGCTTCAATTGATGAAATTGCAGAACGCATCAGTAAATTGGGAGGGAAAGCTATTGGCACTATGAAAGAATTTTCAGAACTGACAAGACTTAAAGAAAATCCAAATAAATATCCTTCACAAAAAGATATGTTACTGGAACTATTAGAAGATCATGAAACCATTATTATCCAGCAACGAAAAGATATAACAGTATGTACTGAAGAAAATAATGATGCTGGTTCAGCCGATTTTTTAACTGGTTTAATGGAAGAACACGAAACAATGGCATGGAAACTTAGAAGATACTTGAGTTAATTCAAAACAAAAAAACTATAAAAATGTATAAAGCAGAAAAAGAATTAGTATTCAGTTCCAAAAGTCATTGTAAAGTAGGTAAAATAACTTCTAGAAAAAGTGCTGCAGTTGATTCTGGCTCTATTCAATTTGATTTTAAAACGGAAGCTTTTAAAAAATCCAATATTCTATTTACAGAAAGAGTTAGAAATCTTTAGAGTTCAAATTATTATATAAATTTTAAAATAAAAATAATTTATCATATTTCAATTATTTCATTGAGTATAAGAACAGGCAGAAAAGTCATAATTAGCCTTGTACCTGCAAAAGTATCTCATAGAAAATAAATCGGGTATGATTCGTTTCTAAAGAAAAAAAAGTCCCAATTCGAGTATTTTTTTGCTGAAACTTCTCCGCAAGAAAATACTCGAATTGATATTTAGAACAACTCTGTATAATTTAATTCATCTAAAAAAAGTAAAAATGACTTCCTCCTCCACTATTGTCGCAAAGAAATTATTTTTATTTTTCCTTATTATTGCCGGTTTATATTATGGTCAGGTCTTTTTTATGCCTTTTGTAATTGGAGGAATTTTGGCGACTTTATTTTTGCCCTTTTGCAATTGGATGGAAAAAAAGAAAATCCCAAAAGAAATGGCAGTATTTCTTTGTTTTTTTACATTAGCACTTTTCTTTTCGGGATTAATAGCACTGCTAAGTTGGAAAATATCTGAAGTAATTAATGATATTACTCTCTTGAAAGAAAAAGCAATAGATACTGCAGCCTACATTCAAAAATACATTTTCAACCATTTCAATATCTCAATAGAGGAACAATTCAAAATCTTGAAAGAAGAAAAGCCTTCCTATTCAAGTATAATGCAAATAATATTGAGTTCGCTGGCTATCATATTAACCAATCTTATTTTGGTCACGGCTTATTTTTTGTTTTTACTCTATTATCGTTCGCATATCAAACAATTTATTCTAAAACTAACCGCCGTTTCAGAGCAAAAAGCAATGGAACAAATAATACATAAAGTGGCCAATGTATCCCAACAATATTTGGTAGGTCTTTCAAAAATGATTGTCTGTTTATGGATTATGTATTATATAGGTTTTAGTTTTTTAGGGTTAGAAAACGCATTCTTTTTTGCCATACTTTGTGGGTTTCTGGAAATAATTCCTTTTGTGGGTAACATTACCGGAACAGCACTTACCATTTTGATAACCGCAATGCATGGAGGAAATCTTGCTCTTTTGGGTGGAATCATTCTTACCTATGGAATTATTCAATTCATACAAGGCTGGTTACTTGAACCTTTGATGCTGGGACCTCAAGTAAAAATTAATCCATTATTTACCATTATTGCATTGGTATTGGGAGAACTGCTTTGGGGAATACCAGGAGTTATTTTGGCAATACCATTAACTGCTATGATCAAAATTATCTGTGATCACATCGAAACCTTGAAGCCTTATGGCTTTTTGATAGGAGAAATAGAACGTAAAAAATCTACAAATTCAAGCTTTTTAAAAAAAATAAAAGCCTTATTATAACGAATAGCTGCATTCTGTTTATTGTTCCAAAAAAGAACTGTCAACCTGCAAACATATTTTATAATTCATTTAAAAATATGTGAATCATACAACTAATAAGAAAAGTTATATAACAGTTGAAATCAATTTGTAAAAGACCTTTGATATAAACAATTAAAAAACTACAAAATGAAAAAATTATTATTTATATGTATGTGCTTAGCATTTACATATATTGCAGAAGCAAATACGGGAAACCGAAAATGGAATATTAAAATATCTGATGGCAAAACTCTATATATTGGGGATTTAGGAAATTATTTTTATAAAACAGATATTTCGTTTTATAGAGCTAGAGACTTAACAGCTACGCTTTTTGAGAAATTAAAAGACACAGATAATGATGGTGTTTCCGATAAAAATGACAAATGCCCAAGTACTCCTGCAGGTGTTGCTGTTGACAAAACTGGATGTCCTCTTGATAAAGATATAGATGGTGTCGCCGATTATTTAGACGAATGTCCAGATACACTAGGATTGGAAACCCTGAATGGTTGCCCTGATAGCGATAAAGACGGAATAGCCGATAGTAAAGATCGTTGTCCTGATGTAGCTGGCCCAGCTGATTTAAAAGGTTGTCAGGATGTTGATAAAGATGGTGTCGCAGACATTGATGATAAATGTCCAAATACAACTGCAGGTTACAAAGTAAATGCATCTGGGTGTCCTTTGGATAATGATAATGATGGCGTAGCCAATGAAGTGGATCTTTGTCCTGATGCAGCTGGACCACTAGCGCTAAAAGGCTGTCCAGATACTGATGGCGATGGCGTAACTGATAATATTGACCGCTGTCCAACCGAAAAAGGAAATATTATTGACAAAGGCTGTCCAAAAATTGCACCTGTAGATGTTAAAAAAATAGCTGATATTGCTGGCAAACTTTTCTTTGAAAATGCTAGTGCTGAGTTAAAAATATCATCTTATGTACAACTTGATTATTTGGTGGTCATATTAAAACGCTATAATGCGACTGATTTGCAAATTGGTGGACATACTGATAATGTTGGCGGCGATATAGACAACATAAATTTATCGCAACAACGTGCCGAATCTGTAAAAACTTATTTAATCAGCAAAGGAATACCGGAAACCAGGCTTACTGCTTTAGGATTTGGAGACGGTAAACCTATTGCCGATAACAAAACTGCTTCAGGCAGAGCCAAAAACAGAAGAGTTGAATTGGTAACAACATATAAATAGTTTATTTTGTTTTTTGAATATTTTTTTTCTGAAAAGAGGCCGTTTTAACAGCCTCTTTTTTTGTACTTAAATCCGAAAACTATTGTGACAATAATAAGTACAAAAACTAAGCCCGCAAAACGGAACATATTACGATTTAACAAAATCACAACAAACTACTGATTATCAATATACAAAATAAAAAAAACCACTTTTATTTATTTTATAAAGGTGTGAATGATACAAGTATTAACAAAAGTTTTGTAACTCAAAAACTCGATTTGTGAATCACCTTTGACTAAATAATTAAATAAAACATAAAATGAAAAAATTACTATTCTTATGTACGTGCTTAACATTTACATTTATTATGAATGCACAAACCGAAGACCGAAAATGGAATATTGGTATATCAGGTGGAGCAACACAATATAACGGTGATCTTGGAAATGATTTTTATAAAACCGATATGACTTTTTATGGAGTTGGAGGTTTGTCAGTTTCCAGATATTTAGGAAAATATTTTGATTTGAACTTAGCTGCAAATAAAGGAACAGTAGCTTACAATCGGCCAAATGGTTATTTCAACAGTGAGTTTTCATCTCTTGCACTGAATTTAAAAATTAATTTATTAAATCCAGACTATGTTGTAAGACCTTATGTATTTGGTGGTTTAGGAGTTATGCTTTTTGACAAAAAACTAGATGTTAACAGTAAAAAAATAGATTATCTTTTACCAACAGCTGGTGGTGGATTAACGTTCAGACTAAGTCCAGTTGTGATGCTTAATGTACAGGAAACTTTTATGTTTACGGATGGAGATGATAGAGACGGCGTTACTGGTGGCAGCAAAGATTCGTTTTTGATGCACACTGTAGGATTGTCTTTCAACTTAGGAGAGAAAAAAGATGCTGATAATGATGGTGTTTCAGACAGAAATGATAAGTGTCCTGACACTCCAGCAGGTATAGTTGTCGACAAAAATGGCTGTCCTCTTGATAAAGACAATGATGGTGTAGCCGATTATTTAGACGAATGTCCTGAAGTTGCAGGATCACCTGCCTTAAATGGCTGTCCTGATAGAGACAAAGACGGTGTATCCGATGCTAAAGACAGTTGTCCTGATGTTGCTGGATCTTTAGCTTTAAGAGGTTGTCCTGATGCAGATAATGATGGCGTTGCAGATATCGATGATAAATGTCCCAATACTCCTGCGGGTCAGAAAGTTGACGCTGCTGGATGTCCTATGGATAATGACAAAGATGGTGTTGTAAACAGTGAGGATCGTTGTCCAGACGCTGCCGGACCAATTGCTTTAAAAGGCTGCCCAGATTCTGATGGGGATGGTGTTCCAGATATTGATGACCGTTGTCCTGCCGTAAAAGGAAATATCATAAACAAAGGATGTCCAGAAATTACTCCACAAGATATCAAAAAAATTGCTTCTATTGCTGGTAAACTTTTCTTCGAAAATGCTAGTGCCAAGTTAAAAACCTCTTCTTATGTTCAATTAAATCAGTTGGTTATCATATTAAATCGTTATGATGCAACTAATTTACAAATTGAAGGACATACAGACAGTAATGGTAGTGATGCCTATAACATTAAATTATCACAACAACGTATGGAATCTGTAAAACAATATTTAGTAAGCAAAGGTATTGCTGAAACTAGATTACTTGCTTTAGGATTTGGAGAAGGTAAACCAATAGCAACTAACAAAACTGCTGCAGGTCGTGCCAAAAACAGAAGAGTTGAGTTAAAAACAACTTACTAAATAATACATTTTTTGAATGTTTTTTGAAAAAGGTTTGGGGGAAGGGGGCTGTTGGAAACAACAGCCCTTTTCTATTGAAAAAAATTATTATTAGCTATTCAAAAAAAATGAAGCCAATAAACTTAGCTACTTAATAATATGTAAATAATATAACTAATTTAAAAAGTTTCATAACAATTTTAGGCATTATAAATAGACCTTTATAATTCTTGTAATTCAAAATTTTTACAAAAAATTAATGCAATACCCTTAAAGATGAGAAATAGAATCACCGCACAGAACCCTAATATCCTTCCAATAGGAGTATTAAACACAGAATTTAAAACGTCAGTTATCAATCATTTGATTCCTAATACAGTCGTAAAACTTCCCGAAATATTGTTCATTACCACTTTCCCTCCTAGAGAATGTGGCATTGCAACCTATTCTCAGGATTTAATTAAATCATTAAATAATAAGTTTAAAAATTCATTCAACATAAAAATTTGTGCGTTGGAATCGGATGCTGAAAAACATCATTATGATGAACCTGTAAAATATATCCTCAACACCGATGAACCAAATTCGTTCAACAATTTGTCCGAAAAAATCAATGCTAATAATTCGATTCAAATGGTATTGCTTCAGCATGAATTTGGGCTTTTTAGAAATAACGAAGCCCATTTGATACCGTTTTTATACAAAATTGAAAAACCTGCAATAATTGTATTTCACACAGTATTGCCTAATCCTAACGATTCACTTAAAGAAAATGTTCAAGTTATAGGACAGCTGGCTCATTCGATAATTGTGATGACCCATTCTGCAGCTTTAATCTTGAAAAATGATTATGGAATCAATCCAGAAAAAATATCGGTAATACCTCATGGAACTCATTTGGTACCTCATTCTGACAAAGAACTTTTGAAAGAAGAATATAATTTGTCCGGAAAAAAAGTGCTTTTAACTTTTGGATTATTAAATTCAGGAAAAAGCATCGAAACGACACTTGATGCCATGCCGAGTATTATCAAAGAAAACAATGATGTTTTATTTCTAATAATTGGTAAAACACATCCATCTGTAGTAAAAGAAGAAGGTGAAAAATACAGAACGATGCTGGACAAAAAAATTCAAAGCCTAAAGTTGCAAAACCACGTATTGTTTGTCAACGCCTTTTTGCCCCTGCCTCAACTTTTAGACTTTTTACAGCTTACGGATATTTATTTGTTTACTTCAAAAGATCCCAATCAAGCCGTTAGCGGAACCTTTTCCTATGCCATAAGCTGTGGTTGCCCCATTATCTCCACTCCTATTCCACATGCATGCGAAGTGTTAAGTGAGGGTGCAGGAATCATAATCGATTTTGGAAATTCTAAGCAATTGGCAAAAGAAGTAAATCGTTTGTTGCTGGATAAACAATTAAGAAAAAACATAAGCGCAAACGGATTGCATAAAATTGTGCCAACAGCATGGGAAAATTCGGCAATTGCCCATGCATTTTTATTCGAAAAAATAGGCGATAAAAATTTGAATTTAGAGTATAAAATTCCGGAAATCAATTTAGACCACATCAAAAGATTAACAACCGATTTTGGCATGATTCAGTTTTCTATTATCAATCAACCAGACTTAGAATCAGGATATACCGTAGATGACAATGCCCGTGCCATGGTAGCTATGTGTGAACATTTTGAATTAACAAAAGACGAATCCGATTTAGATTACATCAAAATCTACCTGACTTTTATAACTTCTTGTCTTCAAGACGATGGTTCTTTTCTAAATTACGTTGACGAGGATGGTGATTTTACCAAGCAAAACAAGGAAACCAATCTGGAAGATTCTAATGGAAGAGCCATTTGGGCTTTGGGATATTTAATTTCTTTAGGAACAATTTTACCTATAACATTGATAGAAGAAGCGAAATCAACCTTACGGCTAGCAACCGTTAGTGTTACAGAAATTCATTCGACTCGAGCAATGGCTTTTGTCATCAAAGGGCTTTATTATGCTAATTCCAAAGAAAAATCACCCCAAAATACGGTAATAATAAAAAAATTGGCCGATAGAATGATTCAAATGTACAAGCATGAATCGAAACCTAATTGGAACTGGTTCGAAAGTTATTTGACCTACGGCAACAGTATTTTGCCAGAAGCTATGCTTTGTGCTTATTTGAGTACAGGAGATACAGATTATAAAGCAGTTGCAAAAATTTCCTTTGACTTTCTTTTGAGTAAAATTTTTAAAGATGGCAGCATTAAAGTAATTTCCAACAAAGGATGGATGCACAAAGAGGACAGCATCAATAAAGAAGTAATTGGAGGAGAACAGCCCATTGATGTAGCTTATACAATTTTGGCGTTAAGCAAATTTTCAAAAGCTTTTAATAACCTGGAATACAAGCGAAAAATAAAAATTGCTTTCAGTTGGTTTTTGGGTAATAACCATTTGCACCAAATTATTTATAACCCCTGCACAGGAGGATGTTATGACGGATTAGAAGATACTTATATCAATTTAAACCAAGGGGCAGAATCTACAGTAAGCTATTTGATGGCTCGATTGGCAATTGAAAAAAATACCAGGAGATCTTTCAAATTGCATGCTTCAAGTCAAATTAACAAAGAAATTTATTTGAAGTTAAGCTATCCTAAACTTATGGTTTAATGCGTGAATAATATAAGATTTGCTCAAAGTTGCGAAACTCTTTTAATACTAAAGCAGTGACCTTTATCTATTGAAAATTTAGCATTTTATATATCAAACAATCCAACCTTAATTTGAATCTGATGAATCCAAAAAAATCTATTGATGTGTTAAACACTTTTGTCGGAATCAATAATAACTGATTTGAAAGTTACATAATGGTTTCAAAACAAATCAATGAATCCTTAGGCATTTACTTAATCAGCTGTACAACTACATTTTTAAAATCATGAATAGTTCTGTAAAAATTTTAAAAGTTTCGATTGCAAAATCCTATCTGAAAAACATTTTTGAAGATATTGGCAAGACAACACTATTTACAACACGCTTTTTTAAAGAAGTTGTAAAATCTCCCTTTGAATTCAAAGAATTTCTTTGGCAGTGTTATGCTATTGGATACAAATCTTTGCCCATAGTAAGCATTACTGGTTTTATAATGGGTTTGGTTCTTACCATACAATCACGCCCAACAATGGCAAAGTTTGGAGCCGAATCCTGGTTACCCAGCATGGTTGGACTTTCGCTAATACGGGAAATTGTGCCTGTAATTACGGCATTAATTTGTGCCGGAAAAATAGCTTCTGGAATAGGTGCCGAATTGGGCTCGATGAAAGTAACCGAACAAATAGATGCCATGGAAGTTTCGGCTATAAATCCTTATAAGTATTTGGTGGCTACCCGAATTTTGGCAACCACAATTATGATTCCCATTTTAGTCATTTACGCCGATTTTATTGGTGTTTTTGGTGGATATATCGGATACAACATTCATGAAAATATGGATTTTTACCGTTATTTCTCCAATGTATTGGAACATCTCGAATTTCTGGACATATTACCTGCAGTACTAAAGACTTTTTTCTTTGGATTTGCCATTGGTTTAGTGGGTTGCTACAAAGGATTTAATGCCGAGAATGGAACCGAAAGTGTTGGAAAAGCAGCAAACACAGCCGTAGTCACAGCTTCTTTAAGCATCTTTATTCTTGATATGATTGCCGTACAAATAACCGACTTATTTTATTAACTCATGATACAGGCAAAACCATTAAAAGATAAGAAAGTAACAACACATTCAACAGAAACTATCCTAGAACTAAAAAATGTTTGCAAATCTTTTGGGGATAATGATGTTCTGAAAGGTATTAATTTATCTGTAAAAAAAGGAGAGAATTTGGTTATTTTAGGCCGATCAGGTTCAGGAAAATCAATTACTATAAAATGTTTGGTAGGTTTAATACGTGCCGATGAAGGTGAAATCAACATTTTTGGTGAAGATATTACTCGAATGAATACTGTAGCTCTAAATGAAATTAGAATACGCATCGGGTTTTTATTTCAAAATGGAGCTTTATATGATTCGATGACTGTAAGACAAAATTTGGAATTTACCTTAAAACACCATTCCCCTTATTTATCCTCCAATGAAGTTGACGAAGCCATTTTAGAAGCTTTAGATAATGTAGGATTGGAAGAAGTCATTGATAAAATGCCATCCGAATTGTCTGGTGGAATGCGAAAAAGAATTGGTCTAGCCAGAACAGTTATCATCAAGCCCGAAATCATTTTATATGATGAACCTACGACTGGATTGGACGCTATAACCTCCAGAGAAATTAGTGAATTGATATTGCATGTTCAAAAAAAATACAAAACAACTTCTATCATTATTACTCATGATATGGCTTGCGCCAAAATAACGGCTAACCGAATTATGATTTTAAAAGATGGCGTCATCTGCGCAGAAGGCAGTTATGCCGAATTAGAAAAAAGTAAAGACGAATGGGTTCGCTCTTTTTTCATTTAACAAATAAAATACTCAAATTATGTATAAAGAATCAGGGTTTACATGGAAATTAGGAATGTTTGTAACTATTGGGTTGATTCTCTTTGTTGGGACCATATACTTTGTTGGGAAACAAAAAAATTTATTTGGATCCACTTTTACCTTACAATCACGATTCAAAACTGTAACGGGACTGAAGGTGGGAAATAATGTTCGGTTCTCTGGCATAAATGTGGGAACCGTAAGTGAGATTGCGCTTATTACCGATTCGACTGTAGCCGTAAAATTGATAATTAAAGACGAAGTGCGCCGCTTTATTAAAACTGATGCCAAAGCCAGTATTGGCTCAGATGGTTTGATGGGAGATAAAGTACTGACTATCTCACCAGGAACAACATCTAAAAGTGCCGTAAAAAACAATGACACAATTACATCCCTCAAAGCAATAGAAATTGAAGACATTATGAAAGGCGTAAAAAACACAGTCGATAATGCTGCAGTTATTACAGATCAACTTGCCGAATTCAGTTTTAAAATAAACAATGGAAAAGGAACTTTATCCAAATTATTAATGGATGAAAATATGGGAAAAAAACTTAATGCAACGATGTCTAATCTAGAGTCTGGAACTAAAGGATTTAGTGAAAATATGGAAGCAGCAAAACACAACATTTTGCTAAAAGGTTATTTTAATAAAAAGGAAAAAGCCACTGCCAAAAAACAAGAGAAAAAAGAAAAAGATTTGAAATCCAAAGATGACAATCCGTAAATTATGAAATCTTTATTATTAATAGTATAACATAATCTTTGGTTTTACATCCCACCTTTGTAACATCAAAGCTGGAAGAGAATATACACTCTTTTAAATGCTGATGAATAAACACATTTAAAACAAAAAAAATGAAAACATTAAAACTAATTGCCCTAGCACTTTTCTTGTTTGCCTCAACAGCAAACCATGCACAAGTTTCTGTAAGCGTCAATTTTGGCACACCACCACAATGGGGTCCGGTTGGCTATTCAGAAGTATCGTATTATTATTTGCCAGATGTACAATCCTATTATGATATTCGTGCAGAACAGTTCATCTTTTTAAGTAATGGCGTTTGGATAAGATCTTATAATTTACCAAATCGTTATAGAAACTATAATTTGTATAATGGATATAAAGTGGTCTTAAATGATTATCATGGAACAAGACCTTACGGTCATTTTCAAGAACATAAAATGAAATATTACAAAGGCTATAATAAAGGCCATCAAGAAAACTATAGAACTGCAGCTAATTACAACAATCATGACAATGGAAACCATGACAATGGAAACCATGACAATGGAAACCAAGGCAATGGAAACCAAGGCAATCATGGTAATGGTAATCATCACGGCAATGGAAACAATGGCCATAAAAATGGCAAGCATTAATCCTTGAATGTTATGAAAACTGAAAAAGAGCTGAATGACTTAATTTTGAAGACAACAATGTTGATACATAAGGAATATCCTGAGTTATCAAAATACCTTCTAGAAATGCCAGAAACCATTCCAGGTATTGAAAACCCTGAAATGAACAAAAAAGCACTGAAAGAATATCTAAATTCTTTAAAAGAAATTTTAGATAAATATGCTCCAAATCAAGGCATTAATATTTGAAAATAAAAAAATGAAATCAGAAAAAACTTAGGTATTTGGATGGGCAACACTCAAAAAACTTTTTTATATCAGATTATTTTGAGACTATAAAAGCGTAAATCTTCTCATAAAAAAAATAAGTTTAAGACAACCTGACCGTTCGTTAAAAATTTAGAATAAGCCCTGCTATTAAATTGGCAGGGCTTTTATATTCGTTATAAAATAAAATATCATGAAAAAATTATACAGCCATACCGAAAATCTTTTCGAAAAATTAGTTTCTGTTGCAACGACAATATTAGGAAACTCTATTTCGTTTCTAATAGCATTATGCCTAGTGCTGTTTTGGTGGATCAATAGTTTGTTTATAAACAATGACACACATCTTATTATTGGAGATATCATTTTTGGAGTTACTTTCCTGAGTTTATTCATTATCCAAAAATCGTTCAATAGATTCTCGGCTTCTCTGCATCTAAAAATAAACGAATTGGTTTCCTCACACGAACCAGCCAGCAATGCCGTACTTAATGCAGAAATTAAAACAGAAAGAGAAATCACTGAATTGTCCAAAGAATATTCTGATTTGGCTGAACAAATTAAAGAGTTGGATGAAGAATTTAAAGATGAGTTTAATAAAGAACTGGACAAAGCTTTGGATGAAGAAGAAAACCATATCAAAGAGTGATATAAATGAAATATTACTATGCGAAAAACTGTAAATGATGTAACTCTTTGCTCAAATTTTGTAACCTTTTTATATCACAATACCTCCACCTTTGTAATGTTGTGAAAATGGTTTCACACATAATATGAACAAGATGAACACAACAGAATTAAAAGGAAACTGGGACGAGCAAAAAGGAAAATTGAAACAAAAATTTGCAGCCTTAACGGATAATGATTTATTATTTGTTGAAGGAAAAAAAGATGAAATGCTGGGAAAACTTCAAATTAAATTGGGAAAAACTAAAGAAGAACTTCACAAAATTATTCAAGCGCTTTAGATAGTTGCAGCAAATTGTATCCATTTAATTCTTAAGTAGCGTAAATGGATACAATTTTTATCAAAAAAAATATAATCTTAAAATATATTAATATGAAAAAATCAATTTTACCCCTTGTAATTGCAGCTTTCCTAATAGGATCAATAGTCACGAGTTGTAAACCAAACACAGAAAAAGAACAAGCTGCTCAAGATAATGTTGACAGCGCGAAAGTTGCCGTAACAGAAGCCGAAGACGATTTGGACGAAGCCAAAAGAGTAGCAACAGCTGAAGAATGGCAAGAATTCAAAGATGCTACCAATGTAAAAATCGAAGAAAACAATGCCAAAATAACCGAATTGAAATTAAAAATCAAAAAAACGGGAAAAGACATCGATAAAGCATATCAAAAAAACATTGATACAATTGAACAAAAAAACAAGAATCTAAAAGCAAAAATGGATTCCTATAAAAATGATGTCAATAGTGATTGGCAATCTTTCAAGAGAGAATTCAACCATGATATGGATGAACTTGGACAAAGCTTAAAAAACTTTACCGTAAATAACAAAAATTAAATAAAAACGTTATATAGTTGTGATAGTGGTGATTGCAACAAATTATTAATCTTATAAAAACAGAAATCATGAGCAATCTTCTTTATACAGTAGCAGTAATACTAGTTATTTTTTGGGCAATCGGTTTCTTTGCCTATAGTGCAGGATCCATAATACACATATTGCTTGTTATTGCAATAATTGCAGTAATATTAAGAATAATCCAAGGCAGAAAAATTTTATAAATAATTAAATACAAACATTATGAAAGCAAGTAAATTAGCATTAGGAGTATTGGGCGGTATTGCCACAGGAGTTACATTAGGTATATTGTTTGCCCCTGCAAAAGGAGCCGATACAAGAAAGAAAATTCTAAAAAAAGGCAATAACATAGCCCATGAATTCAAAGATAAATTGGGTAATTTATCCGAAGAAATAAAAAGCAGTTATGCTAAAATGTTCCAAAATGACAAAGATCTAATTGTGGATGGAAAATCAAAATTTGATGATAACAAAGACGAAATAAAAAGCGGAAGCGTCTAATTTACTAAACAACAATAACCTGGGAGATTACAGCCCAGCCGTTATTTTGGAACATCAACTGAGAAAAAATACCTTTTATCCTTATATGGACATTTCTCTTTAGAAAATATCATAACAGTTAATCTTTCTGAATTATTAAGTAGACCATCTTTTGAAACTGCCCTATTATATTAAAATATTATTTGCCAATATGATTTTTTCTTTTGAAATAATAATGGATACTAAAAAAGTAATGATTTAACTTAATTTTCAGAAATATGCAACTTAATTTTAAGCATGTTTCACTCATTTTTTTTAACGTTATAGTTGTTATATAGATAGATTATGGTTTTTATTTAAATCTAAAACATTAAACAACAGTATCATGAAATCCATAAGCAAAATAGCAGTTTTATTCATTGCTTTCAATACATGGACAATGATAGCACCTCAAAAGGCAACTGCGCAAGTATCAATTAATTTTCAGGTTTTTTATGATGATTTGAGTCCCTATGGAAATTGGGTACTTAATTCACATTATGGATATGTTTGGATTCCCGATGTCGCTATTGGCTTTATTCCTTATGGCACTAATGGTCATTGGGTATTTACAGATATAGGCTGGACATGGGTTTCAAATTATTCATGGGGATGGGCTCCATTCCATTACGGCCGTTGGTATTACGACTATATTTATGGATGGATATGGGTTCCTGATTATGAATGGGGACCTGCATGGGTTGTCTGGCGAAGATGTGAAGGATATTACGGATGGGCTCCGATAGGTCCGGGAATTAGTATCAGCATTGCTTATGGCAGCAATTACAATTTACCCTATAATCAATGGATATTAGTAAGAGACAGAGATTTAGGAAGAACGAATATTGATAATTATTACATTCGTACATCTGACAATACTAGAATTCTTAAAACCTCTACAGTAGTAAACAATATTAGGACCGACAATTCTAATAAGATAAAATACAGCATAGGTCCTGATAGAAGTGAGATAGAAAAAAGAACTGGTAATTCAATCAAGACTGTTGCTATCAGGGAGAGAAACATGCCAGGACAAAACATGGGCAACGGAGAACTTTATGTCTACAAACCAAGAGTGGAAAAACATACTGGCTCTGGCCAGAAGCCTATCCCTTATAGAGTGTTGAGTATGAAAGATGTAAAACCTAATGCTAAAACGAATCCATCAAAACGTTATGAACAGTCTGACCCACAGCCAAAAGATCAGAATCGTAAACAACAAGCTCAACCACTGTCACCACGTTATGAACAGCCTGGCAAACAACCGCACAAAGAGCGTCAAGTACAATATCCTCAACAACAGCCGCAACGTAATGAACTGTCTGTTCCAAAGCCAAATAAACAGTATCCACAACAACAGCCACAACGTTACGAACAACCTATCCAACAGTCTCAACAGCAATCTCAACAACAGTCTCAACAACAGTCTCAACAGCAGTCACAGCACTATGAACATGCTGTCCCACAACAACAGCAACAGCATTCAAAAAAGCAACATTAATATGAATCTTTAAAATTCAAAACTTTCAACCAGTTCTTAACTATATTTGAAAAAAGGGTTCATTTAATTAAAAAGTCAAACCCTTATCTTTTTAAACTTACACACTTTTTAGGATAGTGTCTTATAAATAGATTTTTAATCGGTTTCTTAGCAGCAAAGCCAAATTGTACGAAATACAATTTGGCTTTTTTTGCAGTAAACAATAAAGAAAATGATTTTTGATCACTGCGGAATTATACAACTAATGCATATAATTCTGTAACGTTCTTTTAAGGCTATCCATCCATCTTTGTACATAAATAATCTAATACACAAAAAATGAATACTAAAAAACTATTATCAACAATTGCAATAGTACTTGTTGTTTTAATTTCAGGATGCTCTAAGGATGATTCACAGGAAACTACAGGTGAATCGCCAGTTGTAACAGTTGTTAATCCAGAAAATGGAACTATAAATGTCCCTTTAAGCAAAGCTATCTCAGTTAATTTCAATCAAGAGATGAAAGCTTCTACTTTTAATTCATCATCTTTTACAGTACAAGGAACATCATTGGTTGCAGGAACAGTTTCCATTAGTGGAAAAACAGCTACGTTTAGTCCAACTGCTCCCCTTACTGCCAACACAACGTACACAGGTATTATTAAAACAACAGTGCAAAATATACTTGGCCAAGCCTTAGAGTCTGATTATGTTTGGACTTTTAGCACAGGAACCACGCTAAAACCAATGGTGCTTTCAGCTGATCCTATCAATAAAGCTACCAATGTAGTCCTTAATAAAGTTGTTACTGTAAATTTCAATATGCCAATGGATCAAACTACTATTAATGCAAATAGCTTTACAGTCAAACAAGGAGCAAATGTTGTTACAGGAAGTATTTCATATACAGGAACTACAGCATATTTTAAACCGAGTATTTCTTTAATGGCCAATACACTATATACAGCAACAATTACGACAGAAGCCAAAAATATACAAGGAACAGCATTGAGTTCTAATTATGTTTGGACGTTTACCACTGGAGCTACAACTGCACCAACGGTAGTCTCTACTGATCCTTTAGATAATGCAACAGCAACACTGCTTAACAAATCGATTTCTGCAACATTCAGTATCGCTATAGATCCTAAAACCATTAATGACAAAACATTTACTGTAAAAAATGGAAATACAACATTAATAGGGGTTGTCAGCTATACAGGCACTACTGCTACTTTTAACCCAAGTACTGATCTTTTACCTGGAACAACTTATACTGCAACAATTTCAGGAGCCAAAAATTTGGCAGGCATTGCATTGGCCAACAATTATATATGGAATTTCAGTACGAGTTCCACATTAGTTGGTAACACCGTAAACCTTGGATCAGCAGAAAGATTCGGAATTCTAGCGGGTGTTGGAGTAAGTAATAATGCAGGCTTTAGCGAAATAAGAAATATGGATGTAGGGATAAGTCCGGGAGTTCGATCTTCGGTTACTGGCTTTCCTCCTGCGATAATCGTAGAAGGCGCTATTTATGCTTCTGATGATATTGCTCCTCCTGGGATAGGTGCTATGCTAATAAAAGCCAAACAGGATTTGACAAATGCCTATCTTTTTGCCGAAGGAGCTTCAACACCTGCACCTGCTACGGTATCTGGTGATCAAGGTGGTAAAACACTGGCTCCTGGTATTTATAAATCGACTTCTACCCTTTTAATACAATCTGGAGATTTAACTCTTGATGCACAAGGAGATGCAAATGCAGTTTGGATTTTTCAAGTAGCCTCAGACTTCACAACTGTTGGTGGAGCTGGCGGAAATGTAATTCTAAGCGGCGGTGCTCAAGCCAAAAATATCTTTTGGCAAGTGGGCAGATCTGCAACAATTGGAAACTATACTATATTTAAAGGAAACATATTAGCATTGACATCTATAACAATGAATTCACATGCTACTGTCCAAGGCAGAATGTTAGCCCGAAATGGTTCTATCGTTATGACGCATACTAATATTATCTCCAAGCCATAAATATTATAGTCATAAAGGTCAACTTTAATATAAAGGATAGGTAATTAAAAAAGCCTATCCTTTTTTTGTTTGGAAAAAAAATACAAGGCCATTAAGTATAAAATAGAGAGTGTTTTTCAAATATTGTTAAGAAACAGGTTCAATTCAATTAATATGAAAAAAATTACTATTTTTACTTTTAAATTTTTTTAAAATGAATCCAAACGAACAATTAACACTTAAGTTCTATACTGCTTTTGCAAATGCTGATGCCAAAACAATGTGCGAATGTTATCATCCCAACATCCAGTTTCAGGACCCTGCCTTTGGAATATTAAAAGGCAATGACGCTTGCCAGATGTGGAAAATGCTAATGGAAAAAAGTAAAGGAAACATTAAAATTGAATTTTCAGATATCAAAGCCGATGAATATTCGGGTACTGCTACATGGATTGCTACGTACAATTTCAGTAAAACAAATCGAAAAGTAATCAATGAAGTTCATGCTCAATTTCAATTTCACAATGGTTTAATAATAAAGCATACTGATCATTTCGATATTTGGAGATGGTCTAAACAGGCATTTGGCTTTAAAGGATTTCTATTGGGCTGGACAGGTTTCATGCAAAAACAAATTCAGAAACAAGCCATTGCTTCATTAAAAAACTATACAAAAGCCCAATCCTAATGACTGTTGAAATTTTAAAAACATTATTCAATCGAGACCTCAATAAGCTAAAATCAGAAATTGATTCTTACCATAATGAAAATAAAATTTGGCATATTGAAAAATCAATTTCGAATTCAGGAGGCAATCTCTGCTTGCATTTAATAGGTAATCTAAACACCTATATTGGAGCGCAAATTGGAAACACAAATTATATTAGGAATAGAGAATTAGAGTTTTCCAATAAATTTGTTCCAAAAAGTATGCTTATTGCTCAAATCGATGCTACAATAGCAGTGATTAATACTATATTCGATCAGCTTACTGATGAAGATTTAAAACAAGAACATCCTTATTTAGTTTTTGAAAGCAAAACCTCTGTTGCTTATTTATTATTGCATCTTACAACTCATTTGACCTATCATTTGGGTCAAATTAATTATCACAGACGATTATTGGACAATTAGTATTCCTAATTTGTCAATTGAAAATATCTCAAAGATTGATTTTTTAATCATAAATTTTTACCTCTTTACTTTAACAGATAAAAAGTACATATAATTATAAGTGTTATTTTTCATAAAAACAGGAATAGCATAGAGGATTTTAGATCAATCAGGTAAATTTTAACACTACTAAACTGATTAAAAATATTAACTATAAATTTTATCTATAACGTAATAGTCATAAAAAATAATCATAAAAATAAAAGAAACAATACACAAATAACTACTTACCAATAAATACTTTAATTATTATTTAAAAATAAACAGCGAGGTCAATCAAACATGAAAATTTCTTAAATTTACTAGTATAAAAGCAGCATATTCAACTAAATAATTTCTATAAAAATGAAAAGTACAACTGAAACATTATATTTTAAAACAGGAAATTGGAATAAAGCAATTGATGTCTATGATTTTGTATTGCAAAATATTTCTCCTTATGAAGGTGATCAAAGTTTCTTAGTAGGTCCATCAGACAAAACAAATAAGCTATGGAATGTTTGTAAAGAGAATTTACTGGAAGAAAGAAAGAAAAATGGCTGCTTAGCCATTGATACAAATATAATCTCAAATCTTACTTCATTTGGTCCGGGTTATATTGATAAGCAGAATGAAGTTATTGTAGGCTTACAAACCGACCAAGTCTTAAAAAGAGCAATGAAGCCATTTGGCGGAATTAAATTGGTTGAATCTGCAGTAGCCGAAAGAGGATTGAAAGTTTCTGATGAAGTGATTAAAATTTTCAACTATGCTAAAGATCATAATCAGGCTGTTTTTAGTGCTTACGACAGCGAAATTAGAGCATATCGTTCTAAACACTTATTAACAGGTTTACCAGACAATTATGCCAGAGGAAGAATTATTGGTGATTTTAGAAGAGTTGCTCTTTATGGTGTAGATCGTCTAATTGAAGCCAAAAAAGAAGATTTTGCAGCTATTGCTGGCGAAATGACAGATCACAAAGTCCGTCTTAGAGAAGAAATCTCGGAACAGATTAAAGCTCTGCAGGATATGAAAATCATGGCCAATTCTTATGGCATTGATATTTCTGTTCCTGCTGTCAATGCCAAAGAAGCTGTTCAGTTTACGTATTTAGCTTATTTGAGTGCTGTAAAAGAACAAGATGGAGCCGCAATGTCTCTAGGAAATGTTTCATCATTTTTGGATATTTATATAGAAAATGATTTGAAATCTGGTTTAATAAACGAAGAAGATGCTCAAGAATTTATCGATCAGTTTGTAATGAAACTTCGTTTGGTGCGTCATTTACGCCCAGGAGCTTACGATGAAATTTTTGGTGGAGACCCAACTTGGGTAACTGAAGCCATTGGAGGACAGCTTAACGACGGAAGAACAAAGGTGACTAAAACTTCATTCAGATTCCTGCAAACATTATACAATTTGGGAGCTTCTCCTGAACCGAATTTGACTATTCTTTGGTCACAAAGTTTGCCAAAAGGATTTAAAGATTTTTGTGCCAAAGTTTCTATTGACACCTCTTCTCTTCAGTATGAAAATGATGATTTAATGCGTACTAACAGAGGATCTGATGATTATGGAATTGCTTGTTGCGTATCCTATCAAAAAATTGGAAAAACAATTCAGCACTTTGGAGCGCGTGCGAATTTGCCAAAAGCGTTACTTATGGCTTTAAATGGCGGCCGTGAGGAAGATAAAGGATCTGTTGTTATTAAAAACATTCCTCAAATGGCTGATGGTGTCCTTGATTATGATGCTGTCATGAATATATTCAAAACAACTTTAGCAGAAGTGGCAAGAGTTTATGCAAAATCAATGTATATCATTCATTACATGCATGACAAATACTATTACGAAAGAGCACAAATGGCTTTGATTGACAGTGATCCAAATATTGATATAGCTTATGGTGCAGCAGGAATTTCTATTATTGCCGATTCATTATCAGCTATAAAATATGCAAAAGTGACTCCTGTTAGAAATGACATCGGATTGACTGTAGATTTTAATATTGAAGGGGACTTTCCAAAATTTGGTAATGATGATGACAGAGTGGACAGCATTGCACAAGAAATCACGACTATTTTCATTAATGAATTAAGAAAACACGCAGCTTACAAAAACGCCACACCTACCCTATCTTTATTAACCATAACTTCTAATGTGATGTATGGTTCCAATACAGGCTCAACACCTGACGGCCGTAAAGGCGGTGAAGCTTTTGCTCCAGGAGCAAATCCTATGCACGGCAGAGATACAAATGGGGCTATTGCTTCTTTAAACTCTGTGAGTAAATTGAAATATGAAGATGCTCAGGATGGTATTTCGTATACATTTACAATGGTTCCAAAATCTTTAGGATCTGATAAAGAAGATCAGGTTGTAAATTTAAAAACCATTCTGGACAGCTACTTTGGAAGAAATGCACATCACTTAAATGTAAATGTTTTGAATAAAGAAACATTATTAGACGCATACAATCATCCAGAAAATTATCCTCAATTAACGATAAGAGTTTCTGGATATGYCGTTAATTTCGTTCGATTGTCTAAAGCGCATCAGCTCGAGGTTATCACAAGAACTTTCCATGAAACATTGTAAATTAACCACTAACTATAGATTTTAAATTAAACCACATTAACCTGTCTAAAAAAAAAACTAATTATGTTTTTTAATTAGACAGGTTTTTTAAATCTTTTTATTAAATGTATTTTCCGCAACAACAATATACCGATGATTCGATAGACGTACACAATCCTGACTTACTTCGAGTTCATTCTATTGAAACATTTGGAACTCATGATGGCCCGGGAATCAGAATGGTCATCTTTGTTCAAGGATGTCAATTTAGATGTTTGTATTGTCAAAATCCAGATACTTTGGATATTCATGGCGGGACATTTATGCCTATTGAAGAACTGATTGAAAAAACTTTACATCAAAAATCTTATTTTGGAGAAAATGGCGGTGTAACTGTCTCTGGAGGTGAACCTTTATTGCAAAGAGATAAATTAATCCATTTTTTTGACCGTTTACACGAAAATGAGATTCACACTTGTCTGGATTCTAATGGCAGAGTATTGGATTCTAAAACAGAACAATTATTGGAAAGAACCGATTTATTACTGCTGGATGTAAAACACATTAATAAAGAATGGCATAAAAAGCTGACTGGAGTAAAAAACAAAACAACTCTTCGATTGGCCGAATATAGAGAAAGTACGGGAAAACCAATGTGGCTACGTTATGTATTAGTGCCTGGGTGGAGCGATCAGGAAGAATACCTTCATGAATGGGGAAAACATTTCACTTCATATAAAACAATAGAAAAAGTTGAAATTATACCTTTCCATCAAATGGGTAAAAGCAAATGGGAATTGATGGGTTTAGAATATCAATTGGCTGATACTATTCCGCACACAGCCGAAGAAGTCAATAAAGCTGCCGAAATATTCAAGCTATACTTCAAAAATGTAAAAATTAAATAAAAATTTAATGAATCTTTTTTTACAATAAAAATTTTACGATTATGTCAAAAAATAAATATTTGATAGTATTGGCAGGAATGATCATGCAATTGTCAATAGGATCAATTTATGCTTACAGCAAATGGATAGAGCCTTTATCCAAAGAATTAAACTGGGATGCCCACGATACCAAAACAGGATTTAGCTTAGCCATTTGTTTCTTAGGGCTGACAGCTGCTTTTATGGGTAAATTTGCTCAGAAAATTGGCCCCAAAAAAGCAGGATTAATTGCCGCAACATTTTTAGCAATTGGATTATTAGGCAGTGCATTGGCTGTAAAAATTGGTTCGCTTTATTTATTTTATTTGACATTTGGAGTACTGCAGGGTATCGGTTTGGGATTTGGATATATTGTGCCCGTTTATACTGTTGTCAAATGGTTTCCTGATCGTCCCGGACTCGCATCAGGCATAATTATTATGTCATTTGCGTTGGGATCTTTATTCACGTCTTTTTTAATCGGGCCGCTATGTGCTTCAATGGGATTGACCGGAGCATTTGGAGTTTTAGGAATTGCTTACGGAATTTGTATGCTGGGAAGCGCTTTATATCTAGCCAACCCAACAAGTATCTCCAATAATAAACATTCACATGAAGATTTGACTGCAAAACAAATAATTACTGATAAACGTTTTATTGCGTTATGGCTATTATTATTTTTAAATGTGTGTGGAGGTATTGCCATTATCTCAAAAGCAGCAATTCTTGGAGAAGAAGTTGTTGGAATGAGTACCGCACAAGCAACTATTTTTGTCGCCATTATAGGTTTATTTAATGGAATTGGGCGTTTGTTCTGGTCAAGTATTTCAGATAAAATCGGCTGTTGGACAACTTTTATGATTTTTATCGGAATCAATGCAGTCTGTTTTGCTTTAATACCTACTTTTTCAACAAATCAAATCTCATTTCAAACATTAACCTTTATTATAATTGCGGGTTATGGTGCTGGATTTGCCACAATGCCGTCATTTGTAAAAGATATTTTTGGAGCTGATAAATACGGCCCGGTACTCGGTTATATTTTAACAGCATGGTCCGGCGCCGCATTTGCCGGTCCATTACTATTGGGCTTAACAACTGATATTTCTATTTTCTATTTATTTGCAGTATTACTGCTGGTAGCTTTGTTTGTAGGCTTATGGCTCAAGACATTATTGCTAAAGCCAGTTACATCATAATACAAAAAAAGCTCAAACTTAATCTTAGTTTGAGCTTTTTAAATTTAAAATCAGTGCTTATTTTTTTATAATCTTTTGCAAATATTCTTGACCATCTTTAAAATGAATCTTAACAAAATAAAGACCCGAAGGCAAACTATTTACATCAATAGTATTGCTATTTACCTTTCCAGCTTGAACTCTTGTTCCATTGTTAGATAGAATTTGATAATCCAAAGCAGTTACATCAGAATTAATTTGCAATACATTACTAACTGGATTTGGATATAATGCTGCTGATGTACTTTTTGTGACTACTTCCTCCTTTTTTGTTCCAAGTTTAGCAGTACTAGCTCCCCAAGTATATGAATATCCATCTGTTTTATTTAACAAATCTGCTGTTTGATTGGCAGTTCCACTAGAACCATTATTAAAAATCAAATTAATAGATGCAGGCCCAGTTATTGTATATTTATAAAAACCATTTGCATCTGCAGTCATTGACACACCAGGCCAAGTAGTATTAGCAGCACTTCCTGCTGGAACCGCATTCCAATAATGTACTTTTGGTGTTCCTGTCCATGTAGTTGGAGGTTTAAAATAAACCGTCAAAGTTGAAACACTAACAAAGGAATAAACTTCTGTTTTTACTGCCGAAGATGTTCCTACCGTATTTACAACAAATGCTTTTACAGTAGTATTGGCAGTAATCGAAAGTGTTTTTGTTCCAACAGCCGATGCCGAAGAAGCAGTTGGTGTTGTTCCATCCAAAGTATAATAGATTGTTGATGTATTTACGTTGGCAGTCAATACCACATTTACTGTCGTTCCTGTAGAAAATGTTCCTCCTGCAGACAAAATTGTCAAATCTGGCGCGACAACTGGGCATCTGTTGACAGGTTCAGCGCTTAACCAAGCCGAATCATAATATTTAATTCCGGCTGTAGCTGTTAAATCAGTAGTTTTCAAAGTTCCATCATTAAAAATAATATTGGATGCACTAACTGTCGATGGAAATGTAAATGAATACCAATCTCCACAATCTTGTGTCATGGCAACTCCCGGCCAAGTCACTGCTGATGCAGTTCCAGTAGTCCCCCAATAATAAATTTTTATTGCTGAAGCCCATGCCGATGGCTTTTTAAAATAAACAGTAAATGTACTTGGAGTGCTAAAAGTGTAGGTTTCAGTTTTTATTGCAGAAGAAGTACCAGTTGTATTTTGAACAAAAGCTTTTACAGTTGTATTAGCAGTAATAGAAAGTGTTTTTGTTCCAACTGCTGACGCTGAAGCTGTAGTAGGTGTCGTTCCATCCAAAGTATAGTAGATTGTTGATGTATTTACATTGGCAGTCAAAACAACATTTACTGTCGTTCCAGTTGTAAAAGTTCCTCCAGCTTGCAATATTGTCAAATCAGGAGCAACAACTGGACATCTGTTTGTAGGTTCTGCACTTAACCAAGCCGAATCATAAAATTTAATTCCGGCTGTAGCTGTTAAATCAGTAGTTTTCAAAGTGCCATCAGTAAAAATGATATTGGATGCACTTACTGTTGATGGGAAAGTATATGTATACCAATCTCCGCAATCTTGCGTCATGGCAACTCCAGGCCAAGTCACTGCTGGAGCAGTTCCTGTAATTCCCCAATAGTAAATTTTTATTGTAGAGGCCCATGCTGACGGTTTTTTAAAATAAACTGTAAATGTTGGCACGCTAGCAAAAGTATAACTCTCTGAATACACAGTAGAACTGACATTAGCAGCATTTTTGACAAAAGCTTTCAAAGTAGTATTTGCAGTAATGGAAAGTGTTTTTGTTCCAACAGCTGAAGGTGACGCTGTAGTTGGAGTCGTTCCGTCTAATGTATAATAAATAGTTGAGGAGGCATTATTTGCAGTCAATACTACATTTACTGTCGTTCCTGTAGAAAACGTCCCTCCGGCCTGTGAATTTGTTAAACTAGGCACATCCGCAACTGTACCTTTATCCCAAATAGCAAAACCTGTCCCGGATAACTTCAAAGTCCAGCCTGTTCCAGATGGGGACCAATTATCTGAACCTAATTTCATAGCCACCTTATCATCAATAATAGCTGCATATAAGTTATTTGTAGCAGTAACTATATTCAAGGCTGAGGTACTGCTTAAACCATTATCTTTCCTGATTTTAATCATTGCATCAATTTCATTTTTGATGCCCCAATTAAAATAATGCGGCCACCAAACCATAGGTGTGCCTGGATGAGTTAATAAATATGCATATCCTTTTAGCACTTGATCTCCAGGAAAAATCCACAAGTCTTGTCCATAAGGTTTTGGCCCCGTGTCGTGATTATCTAACATTGTTACTGCATTTGATGGCCACACTCCTATCAATCCGGATGCTTTTCCAGATCCATCCTTTAAATAACTCAGATTATTATCTTTAAAAGCATTTTGTAAAGCGCTCTTGGTAGAGAAATCAAAAGCGGCAGATGAAGCAGTTGCTGTCCCTGCTTTTGTATAATCCATCCATTTTACTATTCTGTTTCTGTCGCCTTCCAGTAATTCACCAACTGAAAAATAGGGATTTGTAGCATCATTATACTCTTTGATGTATTTACCGTCATATCCATGCACAAAATCATAGCGCCATCCGTCAAAACCTATATCATTTTTCAACCAGTTCATCCAAGTTTTAATTCCGTCTCTAACCGATGCATTAGAATGATCTAAATCTCTAGCTGCAGAAAATGAACCTGATTCGCCTGCTGATTTTAAGCCTGCAGCAACTGGATCATAATCAGGATTGCCAGTGCCTTTTTGCCCACTAGCGCTTATATTGGAAGTGTTACAAATAGACCAAGTCTCAGCCGGTGTATTCCAGGAAGGTGTTGAGAAATCATACCATCCTAAGGTTCCGCCTCGATGATTAATTACAATATCAGCAATTACTTTAATGTTTTTTGAATGCAAATCAGTAATTAAAGACACTAATTGTGCCTGAGTCCCTTGCGCATTATTCAAATCATACCATACAGTTGGAATATACCCCATTCCTCCTGTTGATTTACTTGGTGGCGGAAGCCAAATTGCATCAAAACCTGCAGTCTGTAAAGTTGAAGAGTTGCTTTTGATTACTTCATACCATTTCGTGGCAGATACATCAGTAGTCCAATGAAATCCTTGAATCATTACTTCTTTTCCAGTCGCTTTTGTTTGTGAAAAAACAAATGTCTGAAAAAKGAAAAACAAGAATAATAAAAAATAGTTTTTTAATTTMATAAGGTTATTTTTTAATTAATATTTGGTTAATATTATGTGAAATTAACAATAAACAACATTGTTTTTTAMGCATTTAATTTTATTTCTCTAAAAAAAGAATAATAATTAACACTCTAACGTTGTAGTTTAAATTCTTGTTAATAAAAAGTTAACCACAAAACAACCAAATGAATATCAGTTAATTAAAAACAGCAACCAACAAATGATATTATATAAAAAAAGGCTCAAAACTTAGATAAGTTTTGAGCCTTGCATTTGTCTATTAATTTTTTAAACTTTAAGCAATATATTTTCTAAAAAAATTATTCAAGCTGTCTTCCTAATTGAAAAATTTTATTAAGCCATTTTTCACGTTGTTTTTCATCAGAAGTTTTTATAATCCCAACATAGGTGACTTTAACTGGTTTTACACCACAAAATTCTAATGTTGTTTTTTTTAATTGGTTAATGCTCGGTTTTGAGTTAAACAAAAAATAATACCAGCTCGGCTGATCTAGTGTAGTGATGATGCGAGCCGTTTTTCCTTTCAATAATTTGTCCCACCAAACCGAATTTTCCCGATATTGAAAAGCCATTCCAGGCAAAAACAGCCTGTCGATAAATCCTTTGGTAACTGCAGGCAGACCACCCCACCAAACGGGATGAATCCATACTAAATGATCTGCTTTTTTAATTTTTTCCCACGCATCAGCCAAATCAGGTTCTAAATCTATTCTTTTCTGGTAGCCGTAAGCCAAATTGGGGTTAAAATTCAAATCAGCAACGACAATGGTTTCAACATTTGCTTTAGCATCCAAAGCTCCATTTTTATATGATTCAGCCAAGGCAAAATTATAACTCGAAGGATTGGGATGCCCATTTATTATTAAGATATTTTTCATTAGACAGATATTTATTGTTTTAATTATTTTTAACAAAAATATCCTATACTTATTTTTAAAAACAGGACAAATGTCCTAAAATACAACTGCTTGCCTAATGCGGCTTAAATGTCTTGTAGAAACTCCCAAATAGGATGCTAAATAAATCAGCGGAATGTATTGAAGGTATTTTTGATGATTTACAAACAGCGTTTCGTACCTTTCCATTGAAGATTTTTTTTGTAAAGATGAGATGCGGCTATGCATATTGACAACTTCATTTTCGGCAATTTTCCTGCCAATATCAGCCCATCTTAAACTGGAATTGAAAAGTTTTTCTACGGCCGCTCTATCAATTACTTCCAACTCACAATCCGTAATCGCCTGAATGTTCTCATCAGTTGGACTCTGCGTAATAAAACTCGAAAAAGCAGTCATAAACTCATTCTCAAAAGTAAAACAATTGGTTATTTCATCTTGTTTTGAATTGATAAAAAAGGAGCGCAAAATTCCGGATTTCACAAATACAATTTCATTGCATACTTGATCCTCAGAAATCAAATAGTCGCCTTTTTTAAGTTTTCTGTACGTAATCAGGCTATTTAAAAGCTGGCTTTCTTCTGAATTTAATTGAAATAAATATTGAAAAGTCTTTACCATGGTTGATTAATTCTACTCAATTTTTATCTGCAATTAAATTTTGCCATAATACATCGCTTTTACAATACCATCTGACAGTCCAATTTTTGGGACATAAATCTGTCTGGCTCCGCTCCACTTCATTGCATTTAAATAAATACGGGTTGCAGGCACAATAACGTCAGCCCTATCAGGATTCAGTCCTAACTGAGAGATTCTTTGCTCATAAGTCAAGGAATTCAAATAAGCATATTGAGAATTTATGTAAATGTATGACAAAGGTTTTTCCTGTAGCTTTCCAGACATTTTAAATAATTTATTGATATTCCCGCCTGAACCTATCAAAGTAACTTCTTCGTAATCAGCAGTATTTTGTTTAATCCATTTTTCTATTTCTTCCCAAACAACATCACAAACCATTTCATTTAACAGCCTAACGGTTCCCGCTTTAAACGATCTTGAATTCACCATTTTTCCGTTAGAAAATAATGTAAATTCTGTGCTGCCGCCGCCAACATCAACAAACAAATAAGTTTCATCTGTTTTTAATAAATAATGTAAATCTGTTGAAGCAATTATTGCTGCTTCTTTTTTACCATCAATAATTTCTATTTTGATGTCTGCTTTCTTTTTTATCAAAGCGACAACCTCTTTGGCATTATAGGCTTCACGCATAGCTGATGTAGCAAATGCCATATAGCGTTCTACTTTATGCACTTTCATTAACAAATTGAAAGCTTTCATAGCATCGACCATTCGATCTATATTCTCAGGAGAAATTTCACCAACAGTAAAAGCATCCTGTCCTAAACGGATAGGTACACGAACTAATGAACTTTTATTAAATTGCGGGTCTTTATCATCTTCTTCTACAATATTGGTAATCAATAAACGCATGGCATTCGATCCAATATCAATAGCAGCATATTTTTTAATTTTAATCATATTCTCTGGGATGCGATTTAATTCTGTATGTTAGCGTTATTTTAATCTTCTTTCAATTCTTCAATCAGTTCCACTTTTCGCTGGTAATATTTATAGGTTTCCCATTGTGCCCTGAAAATTGGATTATCACCTCTGACTCTATATTTATTATCCAGTTTATAAGAATGATATCTGGCTTTTACATTTCCTTTCCAGCCAATATCAAAATTATCAATCAATTCGTTTTTTATTTCCTGATCATAAATTGGGCAGGTTACTTCGACTCTTGCATCAATATTTCGGGTCATTATATCTGCAGAAGAAATATATACTTCTGTAAATCCGGCGTTGCCAAAAATATAAAGCCTTGAATGCTCTAAGTAATTATCTACAATACTAATAGCTTCAATATTCTCACTTAAACCTTTAACTCCCGGAATTAAGGAACAAATGCCTCTCACTTCTAATTGAATTTTCACACCTGCATTACTTGCTTCATACAATTTATCAATCATAGCTAAGTCAGACAAGCTATTCATTTTTAATTTCATGTAAGACTTTCTGCCAGCCAAAGCATGGGCAATTTCTCTGTCAATTAATTTTGTAAAGCGATTTCTAGTGTACTGTGGCGAGACAATAAGATGTTTATAACGCTGTACTTTATAATTTGTGTCAAAAAAATCAAATATTTTAGATATGTCTTTCAAAATTTGAGGATGACATGTAAAAAGTGTTACATCTGTATAAATTTTGGCCGTAGATTCATTAAAATTTCCAGTAGAAATAAATCCATATCTTTTAATTTTATTTTTTTCATGCCTTTCAATTACACAGACTTTACTATGAACTTTCAATCCTTTTATGCCAAATATGAGTTCTATGCCTTCGGTCTGCATTTGCTCTGCATAAGAAATATTTGAGGCTTCATCAAAACGGGCCTGCAATTCGATTTGGACAATTACTTTCTTTCCATTTTTAGCAGCATTAATTAATGAGCTGATAATTTGAGAATTTTTAGCCAATCTGTATAATGTAATTTTAATTGAGCTTACCTTGGGATCCAAAGCGGCCTCACGCAAAAATTTAATTAAATAGGAAAACGACTGATAAGGAGCGTTCAATAAATAATCTTTCTCAGCAATTTTCCCCAGAATGCTTCCTTCAAGACTTAATCCGGGTATTGGAAGCGGATCATTTTTTTTATATAACAAATCAAATCTCCCAAGATTAGGAAAATCCATATAATCCCTTCTATTGTGATATCTTCCTCCAGGAATAATACTGTCAGTAGAATCGATGTTCATTTTGTCAAGAAAAAATTTAAGGGTATCCTTGCTAATTTCCTGATCATAAATAAAACGCACTGGCTCCCCTATTCTTCTGTCCTTAACACTGGTAGATATTTTTTCGAGCATGCTTTTACTCAAATCACTATCAATGTCTAATTGGGCATCTCTGGTGATTTTTATCATATGAGCCGAAACGCTTTCATAATTAAAAATATTAAAAATACTGCTCAAATGCATTCGGATAACGTCATCAATCAGAATAACATATTGCTTTTCGTTACTTGAAGGCAATACGACAAAACGATTAATCATTTTAGGCATTTCAATGATAGCGTAACGCACTTCCTGATTTTTTTTCATCACAAGTTTTACTGCCAAATATCCTAATGAATCTTTTAAAATTGGAAATTCTGCCAGATCATTCAAAATAATTGTTACCAGCTCCGGACTTAGCTTTTGTATAAAAAAATCTTTTAAAAAAATTTCTTGCTCTTTATTAATATCATTTTCATGAATAATAAAGATATTTTCGGTTTCTAGCCGTTCTTCGATATTATTAAGTATTCTTAAACTTTCGGACTGCTGCTGAATAACAATTTTTGTAATATCCTTAATTAATTGTTGTGCAGTTACCCCGCCAAAATATTTTTCGCCAGAGATGCCACTCAAACTTAATCGTCTGATAGCTGCAAATCTGACTCTAAAAAATTCATCCAAATTATTTGAAAATATTCCTAAAAACCGTAGTCTGTCGAGTAAAGGCACTGTATCATCCGAAGCTTCTTGAAGTACTCTGGCATTAAAAGCCAGCCAGCTTTTCTCTCTATCAATATATTTTTGTTCAAACACTTTTATTTATTTATTTTAAATCTCTGGGGAATACTGTTTTTTTTGTTTTGCCATTACTAATTGCGTCCCAGCTTTCATTATCAAATTCTATATGGACAAATCCGGCCGTAGGCACATTATCAATGTAAACATCTCCAAATTTATTAACAAAATTTGTAATAGCCTCGTTATGCCCGAATATTATTATGTTATCATTACCATTACTTTCTAATTTAATGATCTTTTCTAATTTTCTTTCATCAAAAGTATATAGGTCATCTTTGTAAATAATGCTTTCTAAAGGAAAATTTATATTCTGCGCAAAAATCATTGCTGTTTCTACAGCTCTTTCGGCAGTACTGCTCCATATAGTATATGTTTTTGGCAAAACTTTACTAATATGTGACGAAACCAAATGGGCGTTTTGCATCCCTTGTGAGGTTAAAGGCCTGTCCTTATCATGTAAAGGAGCTTCCCAGCTTGACTTTGCGTGCCGAATTAAGATTAAGTTTTTCATATATTGAAATATTATTTTTTTAAATACAATAACAGTGTTAAAAACACAGAGCCTACTTTCTAAAAATGAATTTTAGAAATCAAATTATTACAATTAAACTAAATAATTTATGATTAAAACACTTAGCAAAATCATTAGKGAATTACAATTTACAAAAAAGTTTTAGAATATTGAACTTAATTTTTATTTGAAATTAAAGCCTTTTGGCTGTCTTCGAATTGCCTTAACATATTAAAAACTTTACAAAGACCTATAAATAAACACACTAAACATGGACGCACTCCTCAAAAGTTAGATTTATAAAAATAAAACTGTTCACTGGATAAATGAAAATTTTGGAAGTCCAAAATTTTTCATACAATCAAATCATTTAATAAATCATGCTTTTATTTAGAAAATTTTATTCTTAAGCAAAATTAATAACATTATGGCCTTATATGATTATTTGAAAATTCACATTTAATTATTCATATAATTAGCACATATTTTTTATGTAAATAAAAATTAATTAACAATTCGTTTATTATATTATCAAAATATTTATGCTTTTTCAAATATAAATTCTTACACACCAAACTCTTCAACGATTATTTAGGTTTTTCAAAGGGAAACATATTTTAATATAAACATTCTTTCTATATTTGACATACAAATTACCGATATGACAATAATTTTTTGAAAAAAAAATTAATCTCATAAAAAATACTTAAGCTTTACGCTAGTTATTAATAATTAGAAAATAATATTATTTTGATTTAGTTCCCAAATCTGAATCAAAAAGGAAAATTAGAAAGTATATCTGTTTTTATTTATTTCATGCACCTAGAATTTTGATTCAGCACCTAAATCTGAATCAAAATAGAAATTAAAAGTATATCTGTTTTTATTTATTTCATGCACCTAGAATTTTGATTCAGCACCTAAATCTGAATCAAAATAGAGATTAAAAGTATATCTGTTTTTTATTTATTTCACGCACGTAGAATTTTGATTCGGTACCCAAATCTGAATCAAGATAGAAATCAAAAAGTACATCTGTTTTATTTATTTCATACACATAAAATTTTGATTCAGTACCCAAATCTGAATCAAGATTAAAAAAACATCCCTACTCACTATTTATTAAGATTTGATTTTCAAATCAAAGATTTAAAAATTATAAAACTCAAGTCATTCCAATTATTTACTTACCTAAAAATCAAAAATTATGATACTCAAAACTACTCTAAACAAATTACAAGATTTTTTTTCGAATACTATTCAAAAAACAATCCTATTTTCATCTTCCTTTCTTGAAAATAAAATATGGGCGTTCCCATTTGAAATTTCATGTACATCCATATCGGTCTTTAATTCCATAACAACTTTTATAAAATCTGCTTTTGATGTACATCATCAAACAGAAAAAAATGGAAAATTTAAAGGTGCACCTCCTGAAGGAATGTATTACATACTATACGTTTCAATATATTGAATTCTAATCAATATACTTATTATTTCATTATTTCATCTCATTATATGTAAATACTTTAAAGTAATTACTCATTTGGTATGCCTTATTATTTGGCTCCATAATAATTACTTAGAATTTTTTCTTATACCATTTAGGTTATTAACCTTAAAATAATTAAAAATGAAAACAATTTTTACTCATTCAACAAAATTAGTTACACTTTTAGTCTTAAGTTTTATAAGTTTTTCTTCAGCAGTTGCTCAAACAGCACCTGTTATTTTCCCATATAATGGTTTTGGTATTGACGGTAATCTTAAGGCAAACACCCCAACTGCAGATGTAGGCGACTGGATATCAGGGACTGGTGGTTCAGGTCAATTTGTATTCAATAATGATGGAAGCGCCGTAAACACGGTAACAACCTACAGATTTACAGATGCATATAATTCCACTGGCGACAATATTTTTACTGGTGGTGGAAAATTTGACGATAACCCAAATACCCTATGGAGCTGGACAAACTCAAAACCTGGAGGAAAAGGAGATATCAATAATGTTTTGATACACTTGGGAGTTGACACAAGCAATAACCAATGGTTAATTATTGCCAGTGATAGATTGGTAACAACTGGAACCAGTTATATTGATTTTGAATTTTTTAAAAACCCAATGTCTGCGAATGCCGGTGGGAGCTTTACGCTAGCCGGTGGAAGAACCGTTGGAGACATTTTACTTTCGGTTGAATATTCTAACGGTGGTAGTGCGGCTAATGTAAAATTTTACAGATGGAATGGGTCTGGGTATTCATTGGTAACCGACTCTGCCACTAATGCTTTTGGGCAAACAAACATGGGTATTGTGGACACAATGACGGGAACCGCTTTTGGTACAAGTCAATATACTGCCTCCCAATTTGTTGAGGCTGCAATAAACATTAGTGCTTTCTTGACACTTAGCGATCCATGTGCAGGAGCAGAATTTGGCTCCGTTTTAATAAAAACAAAATCTTCGAATTCACCATCAGCGTCATTAGATGATTTTGCAGGTCCTTATCCAATAAAATTGGTTTTAGGAACCGCTAGCATCAGTTATGGTGACGGCAGTTTTTGTAAAAACGAAGGACTTGCGAATGTATCCTTAAGCGGAGTTACCGGAGGAACATTTTCAGCTCCATCAGGACTAATTATTAATTCAACCACTGGACAAATTGACATTACCAATAGTACGACTGGTACTTACACAGTTACTTACTCGTTCTCAACTGGTGGCTGTCCAAAAACAGTAACCACATCTGTTTCGATTAATCCTATGCCCATAGCTGCTATTGGCTCTGTTGTGAACGCAAGTTGCAATGGCGGAACTAACGGTTCAGCAACTGCTTCAGCAACCTCAGGAACTCCTACATATTCATATAGCTGGAACACCACCCCTGTTCAAACTACCGCAACAGCAACTGGACTTGGTGCAGGAACATATACAGTAACCGTAACCGACTCCAAAGGTTGTACCGATACAGAACAAGTAACCATTACCGAACCAAGTACTACTTTGGCCCTTGGGGCTTCTTCTAAAACTGATGCTTTCTGTTTTGGTGACAGCACCGGATCGGTGACAGCCGGAACAGTGACAAACGCTGTGGGAACCGTAACATATTCCTGGAAAAACTCAAGCAATGTAGTTGTGGGAACCACCGCAACTGTAAGCAATCTTCCACAGGGGATTTATACCTTGACCGTAAGCGATAACTGTTTCAACCGAACCAATTCAGTAACCATTAATCAGCCTAGCGCAGGTTTAAGCGCATCAATTACAGCTCAGACCAACGTGTTTTGCTTTGGCAACAATACAGCCACCGTAACAGTGGCCGGAGCCAACGGAACTTCCCCTTATACCTATTCTAAAGACGGGACAACCTTTGTTGGAAGCGGCACATTCAGCGGGCTTACCGCAGGGCCTTACACTATTACAATAAAAGACGCCAACGGATGCACCACAACGCAGGCTGTAACCATTACGCAGCCGGGAGCCACATTGAGCGCATCGATCACAGCTCAGACCAACGTGCTTTGTTTTGGCAACAATACAGCCAGCGTAACAGTGGCTGGGGCTAACGGAACTTCTCCTTACACCTATTCTAAAGATGGAATAACCTTTGTCGGAAGCGGCACATTCAGCGGACTTACTGCAGGATCTTACACCATTACGGTAAAAGACGCCAACGGATGCACCACAACACAGGCCGTAACGATCACCCAGCCAGCAGCTGCATTGAGCGCATCGATCACAGCACAGACCAACGTGCTTTGCTTTGGCAACAATACGGGAAGCGTAACTGTCGCTGGGGCTAACGGAACTTCTCCTTACACCTATTCTAAAGATGGAATAACCTTTGTTGGAAGCGGCACATTCAGCGGGCTTACTGCAGGTTCTTATACTATTACGGTAAAAGACGCCAACGGCTGTACCACTACGCAAGCCGTGACTATCACACAGCCGGCAGCAGCATTAAGCGCATCGATCACAGGACAGACCAACGTGCTTTGTTTTGGCAACAATACAGCCAGCGTAACTGTCGCTGGGGCTAACGGAACTTCTCCTTACACCTATTCTAAAGATGGAATAACCTTTGTCGGAAGCGGCACATTCAGCGGGCTTACTGCAGGTTCTTACACCATTACGGTAAAAGACGCCAACGGGTGTACCACAACACAAGCCGTGACTATCACTCAGCCGGCAGCAGTATTGAGCGCATCGATCACTGCACAGACCAATGTGCTTTGTTTTGGCAACAATACGGCTAGCGTAACTGTCGCTGGGGCTAACGGAACTTCACCTTATACTTATTCTAAAGACGCTGTAACCTTTGCGGGAAGCGGCACATTCAGCGGGCTTACTGCAGGGCCTTACACCATCACTATAAAAGATGCCAACGGGTGTACCACAACACAGGCAGTAACTATCACACAGCCAACGGCAGCACTTACTGCATCCATCACTGCACAAACTAATGTATTTTGTTTCGGAGACAGTACTGCAAGCGTGACGGTAGCAGGTGCCAACGGAACTTCACCTTATACTTATTCTAAAGACGCTGTAACCTTTGCGGGAAGCGGCACATTCAGCGGACTTACTGCAGGTTCTTACACCATTACTATAAAAGATGCCAACGGGTGTACCACAACACAGGGAGTGACTATCACTCAGCCGGCAGCAGCTTTAAGCGCATCGATCATAGGACAAACCAACGTGCTTTGTTTTGGCAACAATACGGCTAGCGTAACTGTGGCTGGGGCCAATGGAACTGCACCTTATACTTATTCTAAAGACGCTGTAACCTTTGCGGGAAGCGGCACATTCAGCGGACTTACTGCAGGATCTTACACCATTACAGTGAAAGATGCAAACGGCTGTACCACAACACAAGCCGTGACCATAACTCAGCCCGCAGCAGCTTTAAGCGCATCAATCACAACGCAAACCAACGTACTTTGTTTTGGAAACAGTACTGCAAGCGTGACAGTAGCAGGTGCTAACGGAACTTCACCTTATACTTACTCTAAAAATGGAACAACCTTTGTTGCGAGTGGTACTTTCAGCGGTCTATCTGCAGGTTCTTACACCATCACTATAAAAGATGCCAACGGCTGTACCACAACTCAAGCCGTAACTATCACACAGCCAACGGCAGCACTTACTGCATCCATCACTGCACAAACTAATGTATTTTGTTTCGGAGACAGTACTGCAAGCGTGACAGTAGCAGGAGCCAACGGAACTTCACCTTATACTTATTCTAAAGACGCTGTAACCTTTGCGGGAAGTGGCACATTCACCGGACTTACCGCAGGGTCTTACACCATCACCGTAAAAGATGCCAACGGATGTACTACAACACAATCAGTAACCATCACACAGCCAGCAGCAGCACTTACTGCATCCATCACTGCACAAACTAATGTATTTTGTTTCGGAGACAGTACTGCAAGTGTGACAGTGGCAAGTGCTAACGGAACTGCACCTTATACTTATTCTAAAGACGCTGTAACCTTTGTAGGAAGCGGCACATTCACCGGACTTACCGCAGGGTCTTACACCATCACCGTAAAAGATGCCAACGGATGCACCACAACACAATCAGTAACCATCACACAGCCGGCAGCTGCGCTTACCGCATCGATCACAGCTCAGACCAACGTACTTTGCTTTGGCAATAATACCGCAAGCGTAACAGTGGCTGGTGCCAACGGAACCGCTCCTTATACTTATTCTAAAAATGCTGTAACTTTTGTAGGAAGCGGCACATTCAGCGGACTTACTGCCGGTTCTTACACCATTACTGTAAAAGATGCAAACGGCTGTACCACAACACAAGCCGTGACCATAACTCAGCCCGCAGCTGCTTTAAGCGCATCAATCACAACGCAAACCAACGTGCTTTGCTTTGGCAATAATACCGCCAGCGTAACAGTGGCGGGTGCCGACGGAACTGCTCCTTATACTTATTCTAAAAATGCTGTAACCTTTGTGGGAAGCGGCACATTCAGCGGACTTACTGCCGGTTCTTACACCATTACTGTAAAAGATGCCAACGGATGTACAACAACTCAGGCTGTAACCATCACACAGCCGGCAGCTGCCCTTACCGCATCCATTACTGCACAGACCAATGTATTTTGTTTTGGAGACAATACTGCAAGCGTAACAGTGGCTGGGGCTAACGGAACTTCCCCTTATACTTATGCTAAAGACGGAATAACCTTTGTGCCAAGCGGTGTATTCGGCGGTCTTACTGTCGGTTCTTATACTATTACTGTAAAAGATGCTAACGGATGTACTACAACTCAGGCTGTAACAATTACACAGCCAACTGCTGTTTTAAGCGCAACCGCTGTAATTATAAATAACAATAACTGCGTCGGATGCAGTAATGGCTCTATTACTCAAACTGTTGCGGGTGGTACTTCTCCTTACACTTATACTTGGTCAAATCTTGCTGCAACAAAAGATTTAAGTAATTTGCCAAAAGGCACTTATTCAGTGGAAATAAAAGATGCTAAAGGCTGTACAATAAATAAAGTATATACTATTACCGAATCAGGAATTGCACTTGTTAAAAAAGGTCTTTTTATTGATACCAATGGAGATGGTTTTGCTCAAGTTGGTGAAAAAGTCAATTACACATTTACAGTAACTAATACTGGCAATGTAGATGTATCCAATATAACTATCAGCGACCCCTTACTTGGTGCAATAAATATTACTGGAAATCCAATAGCTTTAATTACAGCCGGAGGTACAAACAATACTGTAACCGGTACTTATACATTGACGCAGAATGATATTAATGCCGGAAAAGTAATAAACTCTGCTACTGCTTTAGGGAAAGATACTGAAAATAAAGACGTAACAGATATATCTGGAACAGCAGTCAATAATGACATACCTACTGAAACACTATTAATTCAATTTCCTGAAATTACAATCACCAAAGACGGCACTTATGTAGATAACAACCACGATGGAATAACTAATGTAGGTGATCTGGTTACTTATAATTTTGTTGTTAAAAATACTGGGAATGTAACACTAACGAATGTAACAGTTACCGATAACAATGCCATAATTACCGGCGGACCAATAGCTACACTTGCTGTTGGAGCAACCGATTCAACTACATTCTCCGGATCACATACCATTACTCAAGGAGATATTGATACAGGTTATGTCTACAATTTGGCAACTGCAACTGCAAAAGATCCAAAAGACAATCCTGTAACAGATACTTCTTCTGACCCTACTCCTTGCACTTCTTGTCCAATCAAAACTGATTGTCTTGATTGTACTATTACGCAACTAACTCAATCTCCTAAGATCGCTTTAGTGAAAACCAATGATATTGCAGTTGGAGAAAATGGATGCGCAGCTCTGGCAGTCGGCAGCGTAGTGACTTATACCTTTACCGTGACTAATCCCGGTAACGTGAGTCTGCACAATGTAGCTGTTGCAGATCCTCATGCCGGATTATCAGCTATTGCGATGCAAAGCGGCGATGCCAACAGTAACAGCATTTTGGAGGTTGGCGAAACATGGATCTATAAAGCCACGTATAATGTGACCCAAGCAGATATTGACAGCGGATCTATTACCAATCAGGCCACAGTCAATGGTACTGCGCCAAATGATGCAATAGTAACCGACCAATCGGGCAACCTGCCAACAAACAACGATCCTAATGTAATTCCTATCTGCACTAATCCTGGTATCGCTTTAGTGAAAACCAATGATATTGCAGTTGGAGAAAATGGATGCGCAGCTCTGGCAGTCGGCAGCGTAGTGACTTATACCTTTACCGTGACTAATCCCGGTAACGTGAGTCTGCACAATGTAGCTGTTGCAGATCCTCATGCCGGATTATCAGCTATTGCGATGCAAAGCGGCGATGCC
>NZ_JBFUGG010000020.1:0-102558 GCF_056403035.1 Flavobacterium sp. P3_A6
AATAGTAGCAAAACATGGGATTAAAAGTAGCAAAACATGGGATTAAAATGAAAGGATGTGTCGCCGTTCAGAGAAAGTTATTGGAATTGATTTATGTTCTTTATAAAAACAAAACAACTTACGACAAGGATTATAAAAAAAATAGCGTGCAAGCACAAAAGGCATAAGCACGCTATACAGTCTAGCTCTATGGCCGACTTAGAGGACAAATTTAATGATAAAAAWTAAAAAATAAAATTTAGATTTATTAGAAAATCAACACAGAATCTTTTCGCTGCAATCTTGTTGCCCGAACCCCGGGCAACAAGGATTTTCACTGCAATCGGGGCTAGACGAGAAGTGTAGTTTTTCATAAAAATTTTAGCCGGTTGTAGTGTTGTACTTTACGCGTGGAGGTTTATTTTTTAGATTGCCAAAATCTGTCTTTCCCTTCTGCTATCCATTCTAATGATTGGGTAATTCTTTTATTTCTGGTTTCATCTGTCTTTGCGTCTGCAATCCAGATAATATAATTTTTACGAAATGAAGGCGATTTATTTTCAAAGATTTCGGTTGCTTTGCTGTCTTTTTTTAATGCGTCGATAAATGCTGTAGGAGCAGCAACTTCTACTGCTGATTTCTCTTTTACTGGTTTGGGTTTCGCAGTGCCATTTTCGTTTAATGCTATCGCTTCTTTGAGATATGCAATTAAAATTTTCTTGTCAGGCAGTTCAGATATATCTTTGACTTTGTCCATATAACCGAATTTTTTACCTGCTTTTACACTTGCCTGTATGTCCTCATCCTTCATCAATTCAGCTTTGTACAAACTAAAAGAACAATGCTGTTTAAAACCGCCCATCATAACTAAATGGTCGCCTTTGTAGGAATAATGCGGAGTTCCCCATTTAATATTTTCTTCTACTTCGGGGCAGGTACTAAAAATTAGTTCTCTTAAATGGGTTAGAATAGGTTTTGCAAAGTCAGCCATTTTTGCAATGTAAGCAGTAACGTCTTTGTTATAATTTTCCATTGATTGATGAATTTAATTTGTAGTTTCTATATTCCGTCTGATAGCGGTGTTGTTTTGTATTTTGTTGCCATATCATTCTTTATTCTTACAAATATAAGAAGTACAGGATTGTTATTAAGCAATTTTATACGCTTTGTCTGCTTTACTTTGTGGATACAGAATTTAATTTTGCACTATCGTTGTGTAGATCTGCGTTGTCAGGTTAAAATAACCGCTATCAAAAATAAATGATAAAAAATTTTGATATATGACCAATCGGTCATATATTTGCGCTGTAATTCTTTAGAATAGATAAAGTAAAGAAACAATTATCATGACAAAAGGCGAAGAAACCAGACAATTCATCTTAGAAAAAGCCGCTCCCATTTTTAACACAAAAGGGATTGCAGCAACTGCTATGAGTGATATTATGGAAGCGACCAAATTGTCTAAGGGAAGTATGTACGTTCATTTTGAAAATAAAGAAGTCCTTGCCTGCGCTGCTGTAGATTACAATATGAAAGTATTGGGAGACAAATTGATGGCAAGACTGGCCAAAAGCAAAACAGCCAAAGAGGAGTTGTTTACATACATCGATTTCTTCAGCAATGCTGTAAATCCGCCCCTTACCGGAGGTTGTCCTTTATTGAATTTCGGGACAGAGGCTGATGACACTAATCCAGTTATCAAAGAAAAAATAAATAAGGGTATCAATTTAAATCAGAAGGTGTTAGAAACCAGTATAAACAAAGGAATTGCCAATTCTGAATTCAGAGCCGACTGGAATGCAGTCGATTTTGCCACCGTAATCGTTGCCATGATGGAAGGCGGTCACTTAATATCAAGAATGTCAGGCAATAATGATAAGATGAAAATAATTACCAGTACCCTAAAATCAATGATAGAGGAAAACAGCCTCTAATTTTTTTTATCAAAAAAATGACCGATAGGTCATTTTAAAGCACTAATAACAAAAACAATTTCAATAGTAACAACATTAATAATCAACAATTAACAATTAGAAACCATGTCAAAAACAATTTTAATTTCAGGAGCATCAAAAGGATTTGGAAGAATCTGGGCAGAAGCATTTTTAGCAAAAGGATATCAGGTAGCTGCAACAGCAAGAAATATTGACACCTTAGCCGACTTAAAAGCACAATATGGAAATGCGATTTTACCGCTAAAATTAGATGTAAACAAACGCGAAGAATCGTTCGAAGTAGTTAAAAAAGTGCAAGAGCATTTCGGAAAAATTGATATCCTGATTAACAATGCCGGTTATGCTTTAAACGGTGCTGTTGAAGAAGCCAGCGAAAGCGAAGCAAGAGCACAATTCGAAACCAATTTCTTCGGAACTTTATGGTTAACACAGGCTGTCCTGCCTATTATGAGAAAGCAGCAAAGCGGTCACATCATTCAGGTTTCTTCTATTTTAGGGATTGTCGCTTTGCCCGTTTTAGGACTATACAATGCTTCTAAATTTGCCGTTGAAGGTCTAACTGAAACGCTGGCTTCAGAAGTGAAACAATTCGGAATCAATGTAACTTTATTAGAGCCAAACGGTTATGCTACTGATATCTGGGGTAATGGATTCAACAGCCAGAGCATCGATGCTTATGATGGACTAAAAAAAGCAATTGTAGATGGACATGATCCTGATACTTTCGGGACAATAAGTGCTACAGTTCCGGCGATTATCAAACTGGTAGAAGCTGCAAATCCTCCTCTGCGACTATTTTTAGGAAAAGTGGCCTTGCCATTCGCTAAACAAACCTACGAACAAAAAATTGCTGTCTGGGAAGAATGGGCTGACGTTTCTGCAGCAGCACATAGATAATTAATATTCTGATTTTTTTAAGTTCAGTAAACGGGATTGTTTCTTTTTAGAAACGATCTCGTTTTTTTATGAGGAGATGTTTCCATTGAACTCTCTCGGGAGTGGCAGAATAACGAGATGATTTTTAGGAGCAGAAAATCCATTTTCATAAGAACTTTAGTCCCGCTGTCCACTACAATCTTGTGAGCCGAACCCCGGCTCACAAGGATTTTCACTTCCATCGGGGCTAAACGAGAAATTTAGTTTTTCATAAAAACTTTTGCCGATTGTAGTCCTCAGGGCTGGTACGAGTGCAATGTCATTAAGTTAAGGATATAAAGTCATTGTTTTGTCATTCCGAAGAATGAGGAATCGCATTAGATACTCACTTTTAGTGATTCTGTATGCCGACTCTTGTTACGTGATTCCTAGTATCTCGGAATGACAAAAACTGAACGAATTATGCGTAAAGTTTGTCATCTCGACGCAGGAGACTCGAGCGATAGCGAACAGGCGAAGCAGATCACACAAATAATTTAACAATCTATTTCTTCAAACCAATTTCTTTAGCGATTAAGACTATAACATAAAGTATCAAATTCTACTTTCAAAACGGTAATTTAAAAATTCAAAATTATCATTAAACGAACGAATTAAATCTAGTTTTTTCTCTCTTCTCCATCCCTTAATTTCTTTTTCTCTAGCGATAGCTTGCTCAACCCATGTGAAATTTTCGTAATAGACTAAAAATTCAATACCATATTTTGAAGCAAAAGTTTTATTTCCTTTTTCTATGTTTTCTTTATGTTGCTGCAATCTTAGTCCTAAATTATTTGTCATGCCAACATAATAAGTTGATCTATACTTATTTGTAATAATATAAACATAATAGCTATGATAACCTTCTGTATATTCAATCATATTTCGATAATTTATACTGCTTAGAACACTTTCAATCAATACTAATATAAAAAAAAATCATATTGCGTAGCAAACTTTATGTGATTCCTCGTACCTCGGAATGACAAAAACTGAACGAAATAGGAGAGAATCATACGCAAAGTTTGTCATCTCGACGTAGGAGACTCGAGCGATAGCGAACAGGCGAAGCAGATCACATAAGTAGCTCCGTAACATTTACTTTAGTACAATAATAGCTAATCTATCGAATGTTAAGTCTAGAGAATATAAAGTTCGTGATAAACTTTATGTGATTCCTCGTGCCTCGGAATGACAAAACGGGAACGAAATAGGTGTGAATTATGCATAAAGTTTGTCATCTCGACGCAGGAGACTCGAGCGATAGCGAATAGGCGAAGCAAATCACATAAGTAGCTCCGTAACATTTACTTTAGTACAATAATAGTTAATTTATCGAATGTTAAGTCTAGAGAATATAAAGTTCGTGATAAACTTTATGTGATTCCTCGTGCCTCGGAATGACAAAACGGGAACAAAATAGGTTTACATTATCCATAAAGTTTGTCATCTCGACGAAGGAGACTCGAGCGATAGCGAACAGGCGAAGCAAATCACACAAGTAGCTCCGTAACATTTATTGTAGTATAATAATAGCTAATTTAGCTAATGTTATGTCTAGAGAATACAAAGTGTGTGACAAACTTTATGTGATTCCTCGTACCTCGGAATGACAAAACGGGAACAAAATAGGTTTACATTATCCATAAAGTTTGTCATCTCGACGAAGGAGAGATCACACAAGTAACTCCACAATCCTTATATAATTAACATTATTCTCTTAACTTAATGAAGATTGCATTCGAGCCAGTGGATCCAAATCCTCCTAATGGAGCTGTTTTATTATATCGTTAGTCGTTACAATCATAAAAGCCTTGTTTATACTTTCGTATTGTCTTGCGCCTGATTTTCTTTGTTTTTCTAGCACCTTTTTTAGTATGGTAATATAATCCCGTGTCTTTGAATAATTGGGCTGTATAGCAATTTTTTTCAGTTACAGTAATTTCAATTGGTCTTCCTCCGAAAGTTGAAATAATTAAAACATCACCAGCTTTTGCCTGTATAATAAATTTTCCATCTGCATCTGTCAACGTTTTCACAGCTGTTCCTTTTACACTAACTTCTACCTGTGCTGGCAGGCAATAATCTTCAAAAACAAAACCTCTGATTATTTTAGTGTTTTTATTTGTTTCCTGACCGAAAGAAAAAGCAGTAAAAAGTAATAGCAAAAAAAATATTTTATTCATAATGTAGGTATTTCTTCCCATCCGCAAAGTCGCTGTTAGCGCAGTTTTGCATTCATAAGTGTTCGAAACCTTATTTAGGTTTGAGAATATCATCAACTTGATTAGAATTTCCGCCACATTTTTCTACAATGTCTTTGATTATTAAAACCTCTAATTCATTAGCAAACTTTAGTTTTGGAATTTTATATCCTTTGAGATTATTCAGCTTTTTATAAACATTTAGAAGAATTGCCATAATTAGAGTCATATACATAACGACCTTTATTCCATTGACATTTCTGGTTAGTAAATGACTAAAATTCAAATTTTGTTTGATAAATTTAAAGAAAACCTCAATTTCCCATCTTTGCTTATAAATCTCCACTATTTCTTTAGATGTCAATTCCTTACTATTGCTCAGAAAATAAAATACTTCCTTAGTTTCTTTTTCTTTAGCAATAATCAAACGTAAAAAATTTTTGGTTCTTTTATTTCTTTTGTCAAATAGCGTTACTTGTAAATCTTGTTCTATAATTAATCGTTCTGTCTCATTCTCGACAATATTTAATTCATTTATTGTTTCAAAACGAGCATAATTATTAAGACGTGTTACAAAAATCTGATCCTGTTTGCTAAACTCTTCAAAGCTAGATCTAGCCTGAAGACCTCTATCGAAAACTAAGATATTATTAGTACTTAATGGACATTCATTTATTAATTCCTTTAATGCAAATTCTTCTGAAAGAAACTGCTGTTCTGTGAATATTTTTGAATGAATTGGCACGTTTGAAAATGCCATACTGAATTTTACGTATTTCTTATCTCCTTTCTTATTAAGTTTCATTCCATCCTTTAATAATTTTGATGAAATTGTAACCATAGTGGAGTCAAAAGAAATGATATTATGCTTTTTCTTTAAATATTTAGTTTGAAATTGGGTAAGACAACTATTAAAAATTGCTTCAAAATAATCAGGATTAATAGTAACGAGTCTATCTCTTATTGAATTATATTTTACCCCTTCAAAGCTATTGTTTGCAATATTTTTAAAAGCTAATGAATGGTAAAATTCCTCCATTATCCGAAGACTATTTTCTCGAACGTTTAACATTGAGAATAGCAACAACTGAAATATAGTTTGACCGTCAAGTTTCTTAACTTGATAATTAACTTTATACTCTAATAATAATCTTTCTAATTCTGCTTTAGGAATATAGTTTAAAACATCAGAAACTTTCATCGTTTTTAGTTCAAAAATAAGTATTTTTAAGGTTTCGAACACTTATGAATGCAATTCTGCGCTATCGTTGCGTAAATCTGCGCGAGCAGGCATTATATGTAAAGTTTGTCATCTCGACGAAGGAGAGATCACACAAGCAGCTCCGCAATCTATTTCTTCAAACCAATTTTTTAGCGATTAAGACTATAAAATAAAGTGTCAAAATCCACTTTCAAAACGGTAATTTAAAAATTCAAAATTATCATTAAACGAACGAATTAAATCTAGTTTTTTTTCTCTTCTCCATCCCTTAATTTCTTTTTCTCTAGCGATTGCTTGCTCAACCCATGTGAAATTTTCATAATAGACTAAAAATTCAATGCCATATTTTGAAGCAAAAGTTTTATTTCCTTTTTCTATGTTTTCTTTATGTTGCCGCAGTCTTAGTCCTAAATTATTTGTCATACCAACATAATAAGTTGATCTATATTTATTTGTAATAATATAAACATAGTAGCTATGATAACCTTCGGTGTATTCAATCATATTTGGATAATTTATACTATTAACTAAGATAAAAAAAGCTTCATATTGTGTGACAAACTTTATGTGATTCCTCGTACCTCGGAATGACAAAATCTGAACGAAATATTGGCGAATCATACGCAAAGTTTGTCATCTCGACGAAGGAGACTCGAGCTATAGCGAACAGGCGAAGCAGATCACACAAGTAACTCTTTAATATTTACTTTAGTACAATAATAGCTAATATACCCAATGTTAAGTTTAGAGAATACAAAGTACGTGACAAACTTTATGTGATTCCTCGTACCTCGGAATGACAAAACCTGAACGAAATAGGAGCGAATAATACGCAAAGTGTCATCTCGACGCAGAAGAGATCACACATAAGACTTAACATTCCTAGTGAAATCAAGACTTCTTTTTAATTTGATGACATTGCATTCACGTTAGCGCGATGCAATTCTGCGTTATCGTTGCGTAGATCTGCGCGATCGGTTTTGGTTTAGGAAATAAATATAGTTTCCATCCATATAGATCTTCCTAATTCTGTCAGTTCCAAACCATTCTCAGTGTTTACAATTATCTCTTTTTCTATGAATGTTTTAATGGATGAAGGCGGAACGCGTTGTGCTTCAAATACCCCCGATTTATTTATCATTGATTTAAAAAATTGTTGTTCCAAGATTGAAAAATTATTGTAAATTTTTTGAGCTGTGCTTTTTTTCCACTCATTTAAGGCTTTTGGTTCTTCGACATTAGATTTATTAATTGGTAAACTCTCATTTGGTACTTGAAAAGAATTAACTTTTTCAATAAATTCTCTGATTTTTTGTCCGACTAAAACAGCATTTGTTGAGATTGGAAAAGTTCTGCGAAGTGTTTCAATGAATTCAACCACTCTGTCGTGATTATTAATTTTAAAACCCATTTCTCTTGGATCAAGCGCACCATTTTGAAATTCATAACTTGATATATTGAATTCTGGAGTGAAGATCATTGTATGCTCATTTTCTACGACCCATGCAGCTCCCATTTCATTTAAGCAAGCAATGCTTGAGTAATAAGCTGTTGAAAGTAAGTATACAACGTGTGGTTTTTCAGTGATTTTTGCTTTTAACCAGTTAAAAATATTTTGACCTGTGGGAATTCCAAAAGCATCATTACTCGTAAAAATAATTTGCTCGCTATTTACGCCAATTGCAACTAATAAATCTACTATGGCTTGTCCATAATTTGCATTTTTTGATGAATGTGAAATAAATATTTTCATTAGTTTAATTTTTATATCGGCAAATATAGCTAAATGTTATTATTGTAGTTGAATGTGCTTAAAGCTAATTTATTTAGCAAGTATTTGCTAGACTTTCACAAATTAACAGAAGAATTTTTAGAGTATAAAACATCTTGATAAACCACAAAAACTCTAGCCCTGATAGCAGTGAAAATCCTTTTGTGCCGTCTCGTCCCAAAAGACGAGAGGCACAAAAGATTGAAACGAATAGCAGGAATCAGCTCCAAAAAAAAAATGCTGTAAAACCTAAGTCTTACAGCACTTTCGCCCCAAATTAACCAAATAAAAAAACTATTCTTTTATATCATCACCTTCTATAATTTCTTCGCTGGCGATTTTTACCAGTTTATCATTTGAATTTAAATCACCGAATATTTCAATTTTATCATCGATTTCTCTTCCTTTTTTGACATCGATTCTAGTGGCTTTGTGGTTTACCACTTTAATCACAAAAGTACCTTCAGCAGAATTTACCAATGCCGATTTTGGAATTACAAATGTGCTGTCTTTTGCGTTAAGCGGTAACAGCACTTCGGCAACCATTCCGGGCAGTAAATTGCCGCTGGTGTTGTGAACGTCCATTTCAACTCTTTCGGAACGCAGTTTCAAGTCCAAAGCGCCGGACATTCTCTGAATCTTTGCTTTGAAAGTATCAGGCAGTGATTTTACATTAAAACTCATTTCGTCGCCATTGTGTAAATATCCCGTGTACAGCTCCGGAATAGAAACCGCCAAACGCAGTTTATCCTGCTGCTGAATGGTCAATAATGGCAGATCGGAACCTTTTCCGGAAGGACCGACATATGTTCCTAAATTCACATTTCTAGCTGCTACAACGCCGTCAAAAGGAGCGCGGATTTCAAGATAACCTCTCATAATCGAAACTTCTTTGTGCGCTGCAATCGCCGCCTGATACTGCGCATAATCAGAATTTTTCTTGCCGCTTGCCATTTCCAGATCGTTTTTGGAAATCGTTCCTTCTACTTTGCTCGTTTCATACAAACGGTTGTAGGTGCTTTTGCTGGTGAAATAAATGGCTTCCATCGATTTTAATCTCGATTCGGCAGCAGCCAATTGCGAACTGATTTCGGGAGCTTCCAAAACAATCAAAAGCTGTCCTTTTTTAACTTCGGTTCCAATATCAACCTTTAATAATTTGACAAAACTGCTCACTTTCGCGTATAAATCCACTTGCTGAAAACCAGTTAATTCGGCTGGTAAACGCAATTCGGTTGTTAGTTTTTCTTTTGTCAAAAGAAAAGTTTCTGTTTTAGGTTCGATTTCTGTGACAGCAGTTTCTTCTTTTTTGGAATTACAGCTGCTCAGAATAAATAGTGCTGTAAAAAACAGCGCGGTCGGTTGTATAATTTTATTTTGCATTTTTCGGATTTATTGATGAGATATAATGGATGCTTTCTTCGTCTTCTGGATCTAAGGAAACGGATTGTGTTGAGGTATGTTCCTGCGCCCAGGCAAAAATCAAAGGCAATATTAGCAATACGGCAAAAGTCGAAAATAACAATCCGCCAATAACGGCTCTACCCAACGGAGAAACCTGATCGCCTCCTTCGCCATGACCAATTGCCATTGGTAACATTCCTGCAATCATCGCCACCGAAGTCATGATAATAGGACGAAGACGAAGCGCCGCAGCTTCACGTGCCGATTCTAAAGCGTTACCATTTATTTTTCGCAATTGCTCGGCATTGGTAACCAATAAAACGGCATTGGCAATCGAAACCCCAACCGACATAATGATTCCCATATACGACTGTAAATTGAGCGTTGAACCTGTAATGGTCAGCATTAATAACGCTCCTAAAACTACCGCAGGAACTGTTGTTAAAATCACTAACGAAACCTTGAATGACTGAAAATTAGCGGCCAGCATTAAGAAGATTACGAAGATGGCGACTAATAATCCAACTTGTAAACTGCTTAATGTTTCTTCCAATACTTTACTCATCCCAATTGGATTGATGAATAACCCCCGCGGTAATTCGCCCAATGAATTTATCGTTGCAGCTACATCTTTAGCCGCCGTCCCTAAATCGGTTTGATTGATGTTTGCTGTAACCGTAATGTATGGCATGGCTCCTAAATTGTCATTTTCACCGCTTACAAAGCCTGGTGTAATTTTTGCAACGTCACTTAAAACGGGACGAAGCGAGTTTTTTAATACTGGAATTTCTCCGATATCGGTTTTGCTTTTCATTTGATTCAGCGGTACCTGAACCTGAACATTCACTGATAAACCTGATTTTTCATCAATCCAGGTGTTTTTCTCCGTATATCTCGATGATGAGGTAGAAGCAATCAGCGAACGCGAAATATCATTCATATCCACGCCCAATTCGGCAGCACGTGTTCGGTCAATGTCAATATTCATTGCAGGATAATGAATCGGCTGACCAATTTGCACATCTCTGAAATAAGAGAATTTTTGAAGTTTGGCTACAATTTGATTAGCATAGGTTTCATTTCGTTTTTTGTCTTTTCCTGCAATTCGGATTTCAATTGGAGTAGGAGAGCCTTGACTCAATACTTTATCGGTCAGTTCAATAGGCTCAAATGAAATTTTTACATCGGGCAGAATCTTTTTAATTCTGGCTCTAAGATCATCTTTAAATTCGTCCATATCCGCTTCATAATCTTTCAAACTCACTTGGAAAACAGCTTCGTGAGAACCTGCCATAAACAGATAAATCGGGTTGATAGAGAACAAGGACGGATGCTGACCAACATATACCGAAGATATTCCGATGTGTTCATTGCCCACCATTTTCTTCAATTCTTTCAATACTAAAATTGCTTTTTCTTCGGTGCGTTCCAAACGTGTTCCGTCTGGAGCGCGCATTCTCAATTGAAACTGACTTGAATTGACTTTCGGGAAAACGTCTTTTCCAATAAACGAAATAAACACAACAGCAAGAACCGTAATTCCTATAAGATAAACCAAAGCGGTTACTTTTTTGTATGGAAACAAACGATCTAAGGTCTTCATAAATCGCAATCTGAATTTTTCAAAACGGCTTATTTTTCCATCGTTATTAAAATCATCTCTTTCGACCATCATTTTTTTCTGCGTAATCAATTCTTTCTCCGATTCAGGAGTCAGTCCGCAGGCGTTAAATTCGGCTTCATCATCCGTAATATTTGGCGCATGTTCGTGTTTTGGATGGTCTTTCATCAGCCAGTTTGCCATTACAGGAACAAATGTCTGCGACAGCAAAAATGAAATCACCATCGAAAATCCAATCGCTAATGCCAACGGCAGGAACAAAGCTCCCGGAATTCCTACCATTGTAAAAGCGGGTGCAAATACGGCAAGAATACAAAGCAAGATTAATAATTTTGGCAAAGCTATTTCCTGACAAGCATCCCAAATGGCGAGTGCTTTGGGTTTTCCCATATCGAGATGCTGGTGAATATTTTCGATAGTTACCGTACTTTCATCCACCAAAATTCCAATTGCCAATGCTAGTCCGCTTAAAGACATTAAGTTGATCGTCTGCCCAAATAATTTCAAAAATAAAACTCCCGAAATAATCGAAATTGGAATCGTCAGAATTACAATCAAAGCGGCACGTCTGTCGCCAAGGAAAAGCAACACCATTAAACCGGTCAAAACAGCACCGATAATTCCTTCGGTAATTAAACTTTTAACCGAATTGATTACGTAAACCGATTGGTCAAATTCGTATGAAAGCTGTACATCTTCAGGAAGTGTGCTCTGAATTTTAGGCAGTTCTGCTTTTAATTTCTGAACCACATCCCAGGTCGAAGCATCTCCCGCTTTGGCAATACTGATATAAACCGAGCGTTTTCCGTTTACCAAGGCGTATCCGTTGGTAATATCGGCTCCGTCTTTTACAGTGGCAACATCACCTAATTTTAAGTTCTGAACACCGCCTTTAAACAGCGGAATCTGTTCAAAATCCTTAATTTCTTTGATCGTATTATTAGTAGGCGTGAGGTAATTGGTATTCCCGATTCTAACATTTCCAGAAGGAGCCGTTTGGTTGTTCACACGAATCGCTTCCACAATCTGATCAGGTGTCATATTGTGTGAACGGAGTAAATCTGGATCGACGTTAACCTCTACCGTTCTTGGGCTTCCGCCAAAAGGTGCCGGCGATAATAAACCCGGAATCGAAGTAAACGAAGCACGAACGTAGACGTTGGCCAAATCCTGTAATTCATTATTGGAACGTATTTTACTGCTCAGTACTAATTGTCCGATTGGCAGCGAAGAAGCATCAAAACGAATGATAAACGGCGGTTGTGTTCCTGGAGGAAATGCCGCCTGAATTCTGTTTGACAGCGCACTCAATTCGGCAGCAGCCTGAGCCATATTCGTATTTTCGTAATAGGTTAATTTCATAATCATTAACCCTTGTATATTCTTGGTTTCTACCGATTTTACGCCATTGGCAAAAGGTAAAATATTCACGTAGTTTTTAGCAAAATAAGCTTCCATCTGGTCAGGTGTATAACCTCCAAACGGATGCGCAATGTAGATTACCGGTAAATTCATTTTCGGGAGGATATCTACTTTGATGTCTTTGATGGCACCAATTCCGAAGAAAAATAAACCGGCCACCAATACTAAAATAGAGATGGGTTTGCGGAGTGCAAAACGTATTAAATTCATTGGGATTTTTTATTAAAATTCAAATTATTAAATATTTAAGAGATAAAAAAAATGAAACACATAGAATCATAGAAAAAAGATTGTCATAGACCAATACTTGGTTTTGCTTCGCCTGTTCGACCTTCGGTCTCGGGTCGCATAGCTTATGTATTCTGAAATTAAGTGAAACGACTAAATAAAACCAATGCTGACTATGTTTCTATGTGTTTAAATTTATAGGTTAAAATTCATTTGTAAATAAGTCAAAATTGCCCGTGGCCGCTACTTTTAGCAAATAAGACTGCCACACGTTGTTATTGATAATGTCGCGGTCAATTTCGGCACGATTTAGAGTAAACATGGTTTGTGTTAAATCGGTCAGATCCGTCAATCCATTTTTATATAAAGTTGATTTTTGTAAATAGGCGCGTTGTGCAGCATTCACCTGAATCGGAGCTTCGGCGTAATTCTCCAGCGTGATTTTTATTTTATCATCAGCCAATGCCAATTGCGATTTCAATTCTCTGTCCGCCTGATTGTATTCTTCCTGTAAGGCTTCGGTAACAAACTTCTGCGCTTTTACCTGTTTACTCATTTTAAAAGGAGTCGTCAGATTCCAGCTGATTCCAATTCCGACCAAATAATTAGTGCGATCAGGATTTACACCGTCCCAATAGTTCTTGGTAAAAGCAGTCTGATCGATGGCATAGCCTGTATTAAAACCAGATGCCCGAGTCTGCAGAACACCAAACGCACTCATGGTTGGGTAATAAAAACGTTTGTATAATTTGACCTGCTGATTGCTGTAATCGGTCTTGGTTTTATAAAATTGTAACAGCGGATGCAGACTGTCAGGAGCTTTTTCTGCGAAAGCTAATTGTTTCGGAATCTGATTCACAAAAAGCGTATCGGCTATGAAATCATGAGGTGCAGCGCCCATCAAATCGACCAGTTTGTTGTTTTGTTCTTTGACGAAATTTCGAGCCAGATTTAAAGCGATTTTAGCTTTCGAAACTTCGGCGGTGGCTAATGTAGAATCGACTCCGGCCAATAATCCGTTTTTCACGCGGGCAACGGCTGTTTTTTTGAAAACTTCGGCACGGGACAGATTCTTTTGCTGTGAAATCAATAATCTTTGGCTCGCCAGTAAATTTAAATAAGCTGACGAAATCTTAATCTGCAGCTGGAATTTTTCCTGATTCAAATCTTTTTCTTTCGTCTGAACATCGGCTTTGGCCAAATTGATTTTTTCCTGCGCTTTTCCGAAAGTGAAAAAATCCCAGTTCATGTTGACGAGGTACAAAGCACCAAATGCAGCATTCCAGTTTTGCTCCGGAAGTGCTGGTCCTGAAGAAGCCGTTCCTAAACCATTGAAACCGTATAAAGCACCATTCTGACCGTTGATTGTCCCGTAATCCTGCTGAGCGGATAGGTTTAAGTTAGGAAGATAATCGCGTCGGGACTGTTTAAGTGTTTCCTGCGAAGCCTTGCTGTAATTGCTTTTTGCTTTTACAGCACCGTAGTTTTCAAGACCTGTTTTTATGGCTTCTTTTAAAGACAGGGTTTGTGAAAAGCCGGAGCTGGCAAAAACCAAGAAAAATAATAAAGTGATTTTTTTGAAATACATAAAACTCAAATAAGAAATTATGCTTCAAAATTATTTCTCTTAAGCGGATATAAGCGTCCTTAAATGATGTACTGCAATTATAAATGACCAATTGAATTGGTCATTTATTGGTAATAATAATTAAAAAATTGTGGTTAATTTGTAAACTATTTAAGTATGAAAATGAACAAAAAGTTTAATGATATAATGGAGAATAAATGGTGGCAGGAAATTGCTGTCGTTGCTTTTTCATTTACGATTTATACCTTGAAAAATGATTGGATGTTATTTAGTTCTTTCATTTCTATTTTGATGGGGATTTTTTTCTATTGCATTTTGTATATGCATGCCCAATTTAACCGGTTTTTTATACTTCCCATATTATTCAAAGAACAAAGACCGCTAACTTATATTGTTTTAACTCTCTTGGCAGTATTCGTGTTTTCAATAGTCTTATATGAAATTACGTCTTTGGAGATGTTTGCCAAATGCCATTTGTATCAAAACTCCCATCAAAGAAGTTATGTTTATCAATTGGCAAGTGTTTTAGGGACATTGGTTTGTATTTTGAGTCCGATAATTGTTTTTAAATTCTATAGGATTAATAAAAGACAAACAGATGAAACGCTGCTTTTCAATCAGATGCAGCTGAATTCGCTGAAAGGACAATTAAATCCTCATTTTTTATTCAATACTTTTAATACCCTTTACGGAATCAGCTTAGAATTTCCTGAAAGAACACCCGATTTGATTATGAAAGTCTCGCAGTTAATGCGGTATCAATTGGAAAGTAATAACAAGCAATGTGTTTCTTTGGAAGACGAACTGGAGTTTATTAACAGTTATATTCAGTTGGAAAAAGAGAGAGTAGGTTATCGCTGTGAGATTACTTACGACTGCAAAATTGACAATGAGAACGCCTATAAAGTTTCTCCGATGCTGTTGATTGCTTTTATAGAAAATGCTTTTAAACACGGAACCTGCGCTATCGAAAAATGTTTTGTGCGCATCATTATTACTGTCGAAAACGGCTTACTGCATTTGCATGTTGTGAATTCCATTCCGAAGAAAACCGATGTGGTTTCGACAAAAATTGGTTTGAAAAACACCATTGAGCGTTTGAATCTGATTTATGGAAAAGATTACGAACTGGATATTAAAGATGATAAAAATACTTACATTGTAGATTTGAAACTGCAGCTAAAAAAGATTGTATAATGAAACGCCCATGATTAAGATAAAACAGAGGAATTATTATCTAGGCGTTACATCCTCCGATAAAAAACATATTATAAACAGATGAAAGAACCAAAAAAATGTATTATTGTTGACGATGAACCGGCAGCGCATTATGTTTTGGCGAATTATATCAAGCAAAACCCGCAGTTAGAATTGATGTTTCAGGCTTATAATGGCATTGAAGCGATGGATTATCTTCGGGAGAACAAAGTTGATCTGATGTTTTTAGATATCAATATGCCCGAAATCTCAGGTATGGAACTGCTAAAAATCCTTCCAATTTATCCAAAAACGATTTTAACGACTGCTTACTCTGAATTTGCTCTCGAAAGTTATGATTATGGCGTGATTGATTATCTTTTGAAACCTATTTATTTCCCAAGATTTTTAAAGGCTATCGAGCGTTTTTTCTCCATAGAAATCATAAAAACCGAACCCGAAGAAGCTGTTGTCAATTCTATAAGCGTGAAAATCGACGGGTATTTGACAGATATTGAATTAGACCAGCTTTTATATGCGCAGAGTTTTGGTAATTATGTGAAACTGCATACTGCCAAGAAAACGTATTTGGCTTCGATTACTACCAGCGAGTTAGAAAAAGGCCTTCCCGAAAAAAACTTTATCCGGATTCATAAATCCTATATAGTTGCTATCAATAAAATTGATGATGCTGACAAAGATTTTGTTTTTATTAAAAAAGAAAAACTGCCTATTGGGATCACTTACAGAAGAGAATTAACCGACCGGTTGAAAAAATAAAATTTAGAAATAAAAAGTGCTTACTAATCCAATTATTTCGAAAATGAAGCCTGCTGAGATTAATTTCCTGCAGGCTTTTTTTTATATCTATCTTTCATGTTTTGTCATTCCGAGGCACGAGGAACCACACTATTTGAACTTATTTTTTCCCAAATCCGTCTAAAATTAATCAATTTCTAAAGGGAATTATCTGATTGATTGAAAAACACTCCTTTTATAAATTTTGATTAACCGCTGTTTTCCAGATTGGCAGATTTACACCTTTAAAAATAAGCCATAAACTAAGTGACAGTTCTGCAATAAAACATGGCATTAGCAATGTGATACTTGAAAATTGCGGAGCAAGAAGCAGTGCAAAACTATTTGTCAGATAACATAAACCCGCAATTGACATTAGAACTCCAATTGTTTTTGGGAAATAACGGGATTTAAAAAACAAATATCCTTCAAAAAGACAGACAAACCCAAAAAAGATTAAACCGATTCCAAAACCAAAATCATGCAGTTTAATGGAAAGATAAGATAATGCATGCAGTTGATCAGGGCTAAATGATTTTAGATATTCAGCATCTCCCAAGAAAAATAACGCAGCCAGCAGATTCAGTTTATTGACTACCAAAACAGCAGTTTGTATTAAATTAAAAGACAAGTTAAGTAAGGCAAGTTTTTTGTTTACGGGCTTAAGCAGGTAATACAGAATTACCATTACAGGCAAATCACAAATATGCATAATCAAATCGCCACTGATGCCAATTCTCCATAGCAATTCTGAATGCATAATATTGTTTGCGGTGGCAGTTGCATCTCCATAAACAAGTAATTTGTTTCGAACCAAAAGTTCTCCAAATACGCCTGCTATTATAATTGTTAGATAAAGTACTCCAGCTATCCTTGCATAAAGCTGTGGAGAGCCTTCAAAATTTTTGAGAGAAAGTTTCATATTTGATTACATAGTTTAAAGTATGACGGTTAAAATATGAAATTGTTACCAGTATTTTAAAAAAAACGGTATCTATATAAAATCATATTTTTGTCTGGTGAAAGCTGGTAATGGTTTTGACTTTGTTTGAAATGATGTAATAAATTTCTTCTGAATGCCAAATGCCCTAGCCCAGATTGCTTCGCCAGTTCGCTATCGCTCGTGTGAAGAGAAAATCCTTTTTTCAGGCTATTTTTATTAGCCTAAAAATGATTAGAATGATAGTTGGAATAGTTCAAAAAAGCAATATTTTTTATGTCAATTTTGAATTCACCTGATTCCTAAATCCGTATAAAACTGATCAATTTCTTTGGTGTTCCAGCCCATCGCCGTGATTATATTTTTAGCTTTTTTTGCATTTTCGATTGCTGCTTTTTTATCATTGATTTTGTTATACAGTCTGGCTAATAAAAGCGTGCTTTCGGCAGAATTTTTAATTTCAATTGAACGTTTTGCCCAAGAAATTGCTGTGGTTAAATCTTCTTTTTTGTTTACATGCTCAACATAGACTTTGCAAATTTCATTGATAGCCGAATAATCATTCCATGCCCATTTCTCTACAGATTCTAGAGTGGTCTGCTGGTACTTTTTCCAGTTTTTTGAGGCTTCATATATTTGTAAATCATACCTGAAAACCAAAGAATCTGCTTTTGCCAGATTGCTGTTTTTTGCCAGAATTCTGTTTTTGGAATAGCTGACGGAATCCAAATAATTAACATTCTGTCTTAATGTTTTATTGACTATGCTTACAATTTTGGTTTCGACTCTTTTTGGCGAAGCCACTTTGGCAAAATCATTTTGATGATTTATGATTGTTTCAAATCCTTTTGAATTCAGTTCATTAACACCAAAGGCTATGATTTTCCAATTGACAGCAGTTATGAGCTGGTCTTTTTGGGTTGCTAAATACTTGGCAGTAACGTCGTCGCTTTTGTCTGAATCAATACTTTTCCTTAGAGCATTTAAGTAAATAATGCAGTTTTCGGGATTCCTTACATCTTCATTAAACTTTTTTTCCAAATAGGGCAGCTGCATATTTGGGTTTAACGCTTTTTGAGCTTCATTAATAAAATCTTCGGTAGTAAATTCGCCTCCGGTACTGTAAAGGTGGGTTTCATTTTCGTCCAAAAACAGAAAGGCGGGAAAGGATTTTATGTTAAATTTTTTCATAAAGTCTTTTCCGCAGGCTGTTTCAGAATCGATCATTACATTAATGAAATTGCTGTTGAAAAAAGTAATCACAGCTGGCTCTTTTAAAACGGTATTCTTCATTTTATTGCAATGGGTACACCAAGTGGCGTAGACCATGACAAAAATTGTTTTTTTGGACGCTTTGGATTGTTCAAGTGCCAATTTATAATCGTTTTCTATAAAATTTATGGTTGCTTTTTGTGCCTTTAGCGTTGCTGTTAATAGCAATAAAATAATAATGCAGGTATGTTTTGCAGAAGTTTTCATTTATTGACGTTTTGGTGCTAATTCATTGATGTTTTGAAATTGCAATTTAATGTTTTTGGCTGTATTAAAACAGAGTTCCTTGTATTAATTGTGGCTGAGGATTGTTGTTAAACGGAAAAGTATCAGTTACAAAAAACTGTTTTATGTTCTCGTCAAATTGGCGTAAAACCACGCTGTCACAAACAAAATACAAATCGATTTCGGTAAATAAATGGTTGGCTTTTATTAGATTTTCGGGACTTAGCCTTCGGGCAATAGAGAGATGCGGATTGTCGCTTTTTTTTATGCCCTGAATTTGAAGGGATTTGTTAAAACGTTTCATGATGTGTTTCAAATCCTTTTTTGAATTTTTGTCGGGTGCTATAAAAAATGCGCCGTTGGGAAAGGAACCAAAGCTGTTCAAGTGTACTGTAGCGGGAGTCAAAGAATCGCATAGTGTGCTTATTTGTTTTTTGATGGATTCAATCGCAGTTTCGGTTGCTTTAAATTCGCAGATGGTAATGTGTCCTACGGAGTTTTTACTATTGTACCAGCCCACTTTGGAGGCCAATTGCTCTTTCATTGTTTTGACCAAAATGAGAATGTCCTCCGGAGGATGAATAACTAGGGAATATAGCTTTTCCATGTATCTTTTTTTGTAAAAATAAAGATTTCTGCCATTAAGTTAAAAATTTAAGAAAATTCCAAGATTTATTTTTCAAGTATCTTAGTATTCTTATAAAAGCGTAAGTCAGGATATGGAAGATTTGTTTAAAGCTGGTTTTGTTTGTTTTTAACTCAAATACCAACTAACTTAGCATGCTAATTTTAATAAAGAAGAAGCAATTTATAAGTATTTTGTTTCGCTGTTTCTATTTGTTATTGGTAAATTTGGACCGTTTAATTGTGTTTTTTACACGTATTAAAAAATTAATTCTTAAACCTACTTTCTTGAAGAATTTTATACCGCATTTTATACTGTTACTGGCTTTTTCTTTGACTGCTTTTTCACAAGAGTACTCAGTTAAATTTCTTGATATATCTGATGGATTGTCTAATAATTCGGTTACGACAATTTATCAGGACAGTGATGGTTTTATGTGGTTTGGCACTTATGACGGATTAAACCGCTATGATGGTTATAATTTTAAAGTGTACCGCAATAAGATTAATGACAAAAATTCCTTGTCGTTCAATACTATTTATAATATAGAGGGCGATTCTAAAAAAAATATATGGGTTGGAGGTGCAAATGGAGCCTGTGTTTTTGATAAAAGAGAATCTGTTTTTCATCCTCTAGTTTTTGTTTCAAAAAACAATACTGTTCAAGTCTTAAAAGATATAGTTCATCAGATTCGGTCTGTTTCAAAAGGACAGGTGTTAGTCGCTTCACAAAATTACGGGGTGCTTATTTACGAAAACGGCTCCTATACTGGAAAGAATCTCCGTCTTGAACAATCCAATAAACTGTTATACAACTATAATGCTACTGTTCTTGAAAATGATCCAAAAAATAACCGTTGCTGGGTATATGTAAGAAATGTGGGTATTTGTCAGTATAATTATAATTCAAAAAGATTGAGGGTAGTGTATTCGTCTTCAATGGAAGCAAAATGCATGAAGCTTTCAGCAGATGCGTCTCTTTGGTTGGGAACAGATGACGGGCTGTATTCTTTTGACACACGTACTAATTTATTATCATCCAATTATTTGCCGGTTAACTGTACGGTGACCGATATTCATATAGACAAGAAAAAAGAAGTGTGGGCAACTACAGATGGACGCGGTATTTATAAAGTGACTGGCGAAAATAAAAAAGCAGTCCCATACAGCTTGGCCAAAGGTAAACAGCTTGTGAAGAGTAATTCGATATGGAGCCTGCATGAAGACGTTTCGGGAAATATGTGGATTGGCACTTTGCGTGGCGGTATAAGCATGATAGGTAATAGTCCAAAATATTTTAAAAACATTAGATCTAATGAAAAGGACAGCGATCCTGCCGAAAATTTCATACTGTCTTTTTGCGAAGATGAGAAAAAGAATCTGTGGATAGGAACCGATGGGGCAGGTTTGAAATATTGGAACAAAAAAAATAATACCTATACAATTTATAGCACTTCAGCGGCTTCGTCTCATAAAATCAGCAGTAATTTTATTACCGGAATAATAAGAGATAATAATAATGAGATCTGGGTGTCAACTTGGGCTGGAGGTATAAACCGTATCAATCCTGTAACCAACAGTATTACAAGTTTTTCATGTTATAACCCATTTACTAAACAGATTGAGAAAAATATCTGGTTTGTCTATAAAGATTTTGATGGGGATATTTGGGCCAGTGCGACCAATGAAGGCTCTTTGTATTTATTTGACAGGACTAAAAACAGTTTTGTGCTTTTTAATAAAACCATTGATAATCTGCAGTGCCTTATTGAGGCGAGTGACGGTAAGTTTTGGGGCTGTAATTATACATCGTTATTAGCTATAGATAAAAAAGACAGAAAATACAAGAAGTATCTTATTGGGAATCCTATAAGATGCATACATGAAGATAAAAACAAAAATCTTTGGCTAGGTACACAAGAAGGAGGATTACTGCTGTTTGACCGGAAAACAAATAAGTTTAAAAGACTGACGACAGATGATGGTTTGCCTTCCAATACGATTTTGAGACTGCTGGAAGATAAAGGCGGGAATTTATGGATGAGCACTTACAACGGAATCTGCCGATTTGATAAAAAAAGTAAAACATTCAGGAATTTTTCGGTCAATGATGGACTGCAAAGCAATCAGTTTAGTTTTAATGCCGGTCTGAAATTATCTACTGGAGAATTTCTTTTTGGGGGAATAAATGGTTTCAACTCCTTTTTCCCTGAAGATATAAAAGAGTTTAATCAGAAGAATAATTTACTGCTGACTGATTTTTATTTAAATAACCAGCCTATAGAAGAAAGTAAAAACGAATTTATTTCGGGATGGGATTCCGGCAGAATTAAAGAAGTGAATCTGCCTTATGATCAGACTACATTATCAATAGAATTTGTGGCATTAGATTATAATAATGCCGATAAAATTAATTATGCCTACTACTTGGATGGCTGGGATGACCGCTGGAATTATGTGGGTCAGGCCCGAAAGGCAAATTATGCGAAACTGGCAGAAGGCAAGTATGTTTTTAAAGTAAAAACAACAAATTTTAGAGGAGGCTGGAACAAAGAAGAAAGTCTTATTACGGTTATTGTTTCACCGCCATGGTATAGATCGTGGTGGGCATACAGTTTTTATTTATTGGCAGGAGCAGGAATTATTTACGGGTACATCAGATACAATAAAAACAAAGAAAAATTAAAGTATAAAGTAAAAATTGCAGAATTAGAAAGAATCAAAGAAAAGGAGATTGCCGAGAAGCAGTCGTCAATGTTCACGTACATTTCTCATGAGTTCCGCACGCCTTTGTCATTGATTATAAATCCGTTGAAAAAGGCCATTAAAAAAGGCCATACCGAAAATAGTTCTTCGGTAAGCGATTTAGTCATTGCACATAGAAATGCTAAAAGGCTTTTGAGTTTAGTAGATCAGCTATTACTTTTTCGCAAAGCTGAAAATGATGCCGATGAGCTCAAGATGTCTGTAATAAATGTCAATAATCTTTGCTATGAAATACATCAGTGTTTTGTAAATCAGGCAAAGGATAAAAATATTGACTATACTTTTCAAATACCGGAAAACAATATTGAAATAATAGGTGATTACGAGAAAATTGAGATTTCCTTGTTTAATTTGATTTCCAATGCGTTCAAATTCACCCCGGTTGGAGGAGAAATCAGCCTTAATTTATCTGAAACTGAAACCAATGTAATTATAGAGGTTTTGGATAGCGGGACAGGAATTGCAACAGATGATTTGGAAACTATTTTTGAGAAATTTAAAAGAGTGAATTCGAAGGTTCCGGTTGGCGGGAGTTCCGGTTTTGGAATAGGGCTTTACATCGTTAGATATTTTGTCGAAAAACATAAAGGTACAGTAAGCTGTACCAGTGAAATAGGAAAAGGAAGCACATTCAAATTAACTTTCTTAAAAGGTCAGGATCATTTTGATGATCTGCACATTAACATAGTTACTCCAAAATTGAGCCCGTTAGTCGAAGAATTAATGACAGACGATATCGAGGAGATTGCAGATGTGGCAACCCATGCAGTTTCTGAGCACGAACTGCATAAAGAGATGCTCACCGATAAGCGCACACTTTTGATTATAGATGACAATACCGATATCAGGAATTATTTGATTCGGCTTTTTTCAGATACCTATATAATATACAGTGCAGATAATGGGGAAGAAGGTTTAAAACTGACCAAAAAACACATGCCGGATTTGGTTATCAGTGATATCGCTATGGATGTGATGGACGGACTTGAGTTATGCCGAAAAATTAAAGAGAACAGCAATCTGTCTCATATTCCGGTAATATTGTTAACCGCATCCAAAAATCCTGAAACACATCTGCAGGGAATAAGTGATGGAGCAGATGATTACATAACCAAACCGTTTGATGATGATTTGCTTGTTGCCCGTGTTGAATCATTATTAAAAAGCCGCAGTAATTTAAGAACATATTTTCTGGACAGTATTACTTTAAAAGAGAATACCCAAAAGGTTCCTGCCGAATATCAGGAAATTCTAAAAAAATGTATCTTTATTATTGAGGCCAATATTCACAAGCGTGATTTTACGATTAAAAATTTTGCCGCCGAAATGGGAATGAGCCATAGAACGCTGTATACTAAAATTAAAATCATTTCCGGGCAAACCCTAAATGCATTTATTCGCTCTATACGTATAAGAAGAGCCGCGATGTTAATGCTTACCGAAAACATGAATATTGCCCAGGCAAGTGTTGAGGTAGGTTTTGAAGATCCAAAATATTTCAGACAGCAATTTGTTAAGCTTTTTGGAATAACGCCTTCGGAGTACATCAAGAAATACAAAAACTCTTTTAACTCCGATTTAAATATTATCAGCTAATATTTAAATCGGAGGGAAAGTATTCCCAATTGTGTTTTTAAGATTTCATTTCACGATTTATTTTTTGATTCCGTTAAAATAGTGATGCATCATTTAAGTATGAATAGGTAATTATATCCTTGTTTTTTCAAATTTATGTCATTATTTAAAAAATATGAATCTGTCGAAAGTATAAAACAATAATTACACATCGTTTAAAAATCAACTGTTATTTTTTATTATTTCGTATTTTTCTTAGCTAAAAACTATCTGATTGCAATTTTGCCCTCCTTTTTTTTCCAATTTACCCCTCCTAAAGCTTTGGAACTAATCATTACTTTGCACTTATAGTTACTACAACGTTGTATTATTATCAATTTAATAAGTTTTGTTAATAGTATATTTTAGGAGTATGCTAAATAAAAATAAAAATCGTTTTCGTAATCTATAATAAATTTTGAATCGATTGCCGGATCTGTCGAAAAATGAATATTAAAAAGGAATACTTAATTAAAAACATTATTTGTGTAATCTGTTAGCAACTTAATTTATCAGCTCTTGCGAATAATTTTTTTTCTTAAAATTAAAAATGTAAAATAAACACTTATAAATAGCCAAAACCCTAACAATTAATCTAAAAAAACCCGTATGAAAAAAAACAAAAAAAAATTTCCTTACAGCAATAATTTGTTGCAGAATATGAAGGGACACTTAAAATCAAAAAAGTTATTGGATCATATAATATTTGATTTATTAAATCCGACAAAAACAACCCGTCTTGTTTATGTTTAAATAATTACAAAAAAAAAAACAAAACCAATAAATAACCTTTAAAATTAAAGAAATGAAAAAAATTAAATTTTTATTTTTTCTTGCTTTTTTTGCAGTCCTTTTTACGGGATGTCAAGATAATGAAGATGATTTTCCAACATCAGAAAAACCTACGCTGGCTGTAGGCACAACAGAAATATATGGTGCTCCTAACAGAAAATTTGAAATTAAAGCTGCTTTGGCAGATGATTTAGGATTAAGAAGTGTACGAATTCAAATACCGGAACTGTCGTTAGATAAAGTAATCTCATTTGAAACAGAGCCTTTGGTAACAACTTATGATTTGAGCTACTTTTTTGAAATCCCTGCTGATAGAGGAACATCAGAAGCTTTTAAAATTAAGCTGACATTAACAGACGTTTCTAATAACTCAGTTGATCAGGATATTAATCTGCGTTTAGACGGAGAGTTTGATGCTCCTGCCATAACAATGATAACTCCAAAAGAAGGAGCTGTTGTTTTATTGTCAACAAGCAATAAAATGCCGGTGAATTTCACTGTTAATGATAATTCAGGTATCGATTTTGTTCAAGTAAAATGCGTTGCTTTAGGTATTGATGAAACAGTGCAATTAACAGGTTCGCCTCAATCATATTCTTTCAGTAAAATATATACATTGCCGGTAACTGCCGCTAATTATGTATTGACAATTACTGCAAGAGATAAATTTGCGATACCAAACACGGGTGCATTAAATATTAATGTGGTTGCTACCAATGAGTATCCTGCAATTTATTTATGCGATCAGCCAAAAGGGACAAATCTTACAACAGATGCAGTTGGTGTTCCAATGTATTTCCATGATAAAAACGGACAGGATTTCGAATTCAAATATTATGCTAACGCAGATAATAAAGAAGTTTATTTCTTAGGGCAAGAGTCTGATTTTGCACCGCACTGTTTTGGATTGAGCGCATCAGGAAGTTTGACAGATGATGTTGCTTCGGCACCAATTGTTCTGCCAACAAAAGGATACTATAAAATAAAAGTGAATCCAAATACATTAGCATACACAGTTACAAAATATACCCCAACAAGTAAAGTTTGGGCTGATATTGCAAACGGATTATGGCATGATGATGAAGCGCTAAGAAGACCTTTCGTAAGTGTCTGCGGAGGCGGAATCAAAGATGCTAACTGGGATACTTGGAATGGATGGGTTCAAACAGGACTTCATTTAGCAAACAATCCTAACAATCCATATCAGTTAGTGGGTGAGTATACGCTTACTGGAACTATAGAAGCAACATTTACAGGACAATGGTGGAACCCATCTTGGAGACTTATCAAAAATGGTATTGCAACTATGTCACCAGGTGAAAACGGTAATGCTAAATATCCTGCTGCTCCAGGCGTGTATAAAGTTATTCTTGATACTGAACTGGAAAGAGCTTTCATAACAAAAAAATAGTTAGTTATTACCTTGTTATAACATTAATAAATAAAATATCAGAATATGAAATCGCCTTTTAAAACAAATTTGCGCAAGCAAATACGAATAACAAAAAAGGCGACATCATATATGACCTCTAATAATTAAATTTAACATATATGAAATATAGATTTATATGGTTATTTATAGCCGTGTTGTGCAGTGCTGCAACATTTGCTCAGATAACAGTAAAAGGGACTGTTAAGGACAAAAGTGCCTTGCCGGTACCAGGTGCGAATATCATTGTGAAAGGAGCAGGAACTTCTGCTTCCACTGATTTTGACGGTAAATATTCTATTGTCGTTCCAAATAAAGACGCTCAGCTTCAATTTTCTTTCATCGGTTTTACATCCAAAACAATTACAGTTGGAGACAGAACATCACTAGATGTTGTCTTGGAACAAGTGGGACAAAACTTGGATGAAGTAGTCGTTGTAGGTTATGCAACAGTGAAAAAGAGAGATGTAACGACTTCAATTTCTTCTGTAAAAGGAAAAGAACTTCAAACAATGACTGTAGGTAATGTTACCGAATCATTGCAAGGTAAAGTGTCAGGTGTACAAGTTACAGGACAAGGAGGTCCAGGAGCTCAGCCAAGAGTATTGATTCGTGGTATTTCTACCCTAAACCTTAGCACCGATCCTCTTTATGTGGTAGATGGTGTCCCAATGGGAACTAGCATCAACTTTTTGAGCAACAATGAGATTGAATCTATGGATGTGCTTAAGGATGCTTCTGCAAGTGCTATTTATGGTTCTCGTGCTTCAAACGGTGTTATCCTTATTACTACCAAAAGAGGTAAAGTTGGAAAACCTAAGTTCAATGTTGATTTAAGCAATGGCTTCCAAATGATGGATAATCCGTATAATATGGCAAATGCTGAAAGCTATGCTAATATTATGAACAAAGCATATACTAATTCAGGATATTCTGAGTATTTGCCAAATGCTGAGCAATACAGAGGAAAAACTACCGATTGGTGGGGTACTGGAATAAAAAAAGCTTCACCAGTGAGTAATGCTTCTATAGGAGTAACTGGAGGTTCTGAAAAAAACACTTATGCAGCAAGTTTGAACTATTATAAATCGGACTCTTTTTACGGAGTTGGAGGATGGGAAAGAATTACAGCAAGAATTGCTAATGATTTCAAATTTTCTGATAAAGTTTCTGTTGGTATCACTTTAAATCCACGTTTTGAAACTTGGGGTTCACCAGGGAACTGGGCCGATTTTGATAAAATTGATCCAATTACGCCAATTTATAAGCCAGCAGATCAATTGAACGGTACGGAAAATGAATATAGCATCTATGCGCGTTCTCCTTCGTATGTTTGGAATCCTGTAGCTTCAGTTGCGAGATATGATGATTATACCGATCAGTATAATTTGAATACCAATGCATATTTACAATATGAGCCTATCAAAGGACTGGTTTTCCGTACTCAAGGATCTATTGAAGTGGGTGATAAAACACAAAGTATCTTTAGACCTGATTTCGTAATTGATGCTGCGCACGAAAAAGCAGAAATCAATAGTATTGAAAGAAAAAATACTACTAATCATGACTGGACATGGCAGACAACAGCGACCTATAACAAAACATTTGCCAGTAAACATAATGTGTCTTTAATGGTAGGTGCTACAATGGAAGAGTACAATGGAAATGATGTAAAGGGCTACGGAGAAGGAGTGCCTAACAACTCAGATTTGATGAGAGAACTAAATGCGGCTACCAAAAATTTTAAGAGTGAGGGTAACAGCTGGTCTAGTTCTATGGAATCTTATCTTTCACGTCTTTCTTATAACTATGACAGCAAATATTATTTGACAGGTTCATTCAGACGTGACGGTTCTTCAAAATTTATGGCTAAAAACAAATGGGCGAATTTCCCTTCTGCTTCTGCCTCTTGGAGAATTTCAAATGAAGATTTTATGGAAAACACAAAATCAGTTGTTAATGATCTTAGATTGAAAGCAGGTTGGGGTAGAGTAGGTAATCAAAATCTACCAGACGCTGTTTATCAATCAAACATTGGAACTGGTTATTATGTTATCGGAAGTAATGTTGTCGATACTTCTTACCCTTCTTCTATGGCCAACAAAGACATCAAATGGGAAACCGTCGAAGATTTTAACTTTGGTCTTGATTTTGGATTGTGGAAAAATAAAATTTCAGGAACTATAGAATATTATGAAAAAACAACAAAAGATATGTTGTTCAAGAAGCAGTTTCCAACTTACAGTGGATTTCCAGATTATTCAACTATGTGGACAAACGTAGGTTCTATGAAATCCAATGGTATTGATTTGATTTTGTCTTATAAAGATAAAAAAGGTAATTTCTCTTATGGTGCAGATTTTACTTTTACGACTGTTAACGTTGATATGATTTCATTATCAGCTGATGGTGAAAAGTTATATGGATCAAACAACAGAACTTTAACCGTTGAAGGCGATGTACCCGGATATTTTTACGGATATGTAGCTGATGGTCTGTTCCAAAATCAAACAGAATTGAATTCTCATACAGATAATCATGRAACTAAATTACAGCCTTATGCTCAAGTGGGAGACATTCGTTTCAAAGATGTAAATGGTGACGGTAAACTGGATGATAAAGACAGAACAAAAATTGGTTCTCCATGGGCAGATTACACTATGGGATTTAATTTGAATTTAGCTTACAAAGGTTTCGATTTGGTTGCTAACTTCTATGCAAGTATTGGAAATGACATTGTAAATCAAAATATTTCTGACTTATATAATGGTGCAAGTTTGACTAACAAAGTTGCAGGACTTGAAGATATGGCTTGGCATGGAGAAGGAACTTCAACTAATATTCCCCGTTTGTCTAGAAATGACGACAATCGTAATTTTGACAGATTTTCATCATTGTATGTTGAAGACGGATCGTACATGCGTATGAAAAACCTTCAAATTGGATATACATTCCTTAATCAGTTTGGACTTGACAAACTTAGATTGTCTATATCGGGTCAAAATTTATGGACTGTAACTAATTATACAGGTGTTGATCCTGAAGTTGCAGGAGGAGATCCTGATAAAGGAGATAGAGTTAAAGGAGCAGGTTTTGGAGGATGGAACTATCCAGTGCAGCCAACAATCTTGATGGGGCTTAATGTAGGATTTTAATAAAAAAGAACATGAAAAAAATAATATTATCAGTACTCGCTTTTGCTGTATTTGCAGTTTCTTGTGAAGATTTTATCGATAAAGAACAAAGAGGAAAGCAAACCTTGGAAAACTACTTTCAAACAGCGACAGAATGCGAAAATTATGTAAATGAATTAACGCACAGATTATTGCTGTCAAATGATTGGTATGCATTACTAGCACCAAGATTGACAAACGAAACGGCTACAGATGATGCCTGGATGGGTAATACCGGACAGGACAGCGGTGCTTTCAGGCCTTGTGCGCAGTACATTGTTACGCCTGAAAACATGGGATCAATGAACAGTATTTATACAGCTCATTATTATACCATTCAATCAGCTAATACTGGTTTAGAAAAAATGGCTTTATCACCGCTTTCTGATACGCAGAAAAATCAATATGTAGGTGAATCATTGTTTATTCGTGCCTATTGCTACTATGAATTGGTAAATCTTTTTGGAGCTGTTCCATTATATACAACATCTCTTGGAACTGGTGATTTGAAATTAGAGCGCAGTCCTGCGGCTACTGTTTATGCACAAATTGAGGCCGATCTTAAAGAATCTGCAGCAAAATTAGAAACTATTCCAGTTGACAGAAACGGAAGAGTAAACAAATGGGCAGCTTATGCTTTATTAGCTCGTGTATCTTTATTTCAGGGAAAATGGGCAGAAGCAAAACAATATTCAAACAAAGTTATTACGGAAGGACCTTACGCTCTTGAAGCAGATTTCTTGAACATCTGGAATGTGAATAATCATAATGGTGTAGAATCAATTTTAGAAGCTCAGTCATCTTCTGTGCAGGATAAGAATTTAGGATCTATGCTACCTACTTTCTCAGGAGCAAGAGGCGAAGACAAGAAATATTTCCCAAGCAATGATGCAAAAGATGTTATTGACGGATGGGGATGGTGTATGCCAACCAGTGACTTGGAGAATGCTTATATTTCTGAAAATGATGTGATACGCCGCAGAAGCACAATTACCAAATGGGGTGAAGCCGCTTATGGAGATGAGGTGCTAAACCCAACCCATAAATTTAGTTTGAATGACAACAAATCAGGACGTATCTGCCGTAAATATTATATTCCAATTGCTACACGCCGTGCTTTGGATAAAAAAGACGGACACTTACCATTGAATGTGCCGTTGATTCGTTTGGCCGAAATGTATTTGACAAGAGCAGAAGCAGCATACCAATTGGGAGATGCCGGAGGAGCTTTGGCAGATATCAATGTTATCAGAGCCCGTGTAAAACTTGACGCTAAAGTAGGTTTGGCAGGTCCAAATTTATTGAGACAAATCTACAAAGAACGCCGTTTAGAATTGGCTTTCGAAGGATTACGTTTGTTTGATATTCGTCGTGAAAAAGATCCAAGCACTGGAAGACCAGTTATAGAATCTTTGATGGGACCAAACGGAACTTTTGTAAAATATAACTTGAGCTCTGCAGATCCTTATGAAACTACGAATTTGAAAGAAGCACAAGATAAAGGAATTAATTTTAACCCTACTAAAAATTTATTATGGCCAATTCCTCAATTGGAAATAGATTTAAGTGGCGGTTTGATCACACAAAATCCTGGTTACTAATATGATTAGTATTAAAAACTATAAAGTAAGCCTGCTATTTGCGGGCTTGCTTTTAATCAGTTCACCATTCATTAGCTGCAGTTCTTCTGATAATACAGATGATACAACGCCAGTTAATCCTAACACAAGAGAGCTGAATGTAAATCTTGATGCCAATCTGCAGACAATGGAAAGCTTTGGAGCTTCGGATGCCTGGCAATGTAATTTTATTGGTAAAAACTGGCCTCAGGATAAAAGAAATACTATCGCTGATTTATTATTCAGCAAAGATGTGGATGCTGAGGGAAATCCAAAAGGAATTGGATTATCACTTTGGCGTTTTAATCTAGGCGCAGGAAGTACTGAGCAGGGTGATGCAAGTGATATTGGGGATGAATGGAGACGTACCGAATGTTTTACCGCCGATGGTGTTACTTATGATATGAGCAAACAGGCTGGTCAAATATGGTTTATGAAAGCGGCTAAGGCACGCGGAGTTGAAAAGTTATTGGCTTTTGCAAACAGTGCGCCTGTTTATTTGACAAATAATGGTAAAGCTCATGCAAGCATTAAAGAGTTTTACAATTTAAAGGATGGAAAAATGCCCGAATTGGCAGATTTTTGGGTGAATTCAATAGATAAATTGAAAACAGTTCATGGTTTGACAATCGATTATATCAGTCCTTTCAACGAACCGCAGTACGAGTGGGACGGAACAAGTCAGGAAGGTTCGCCGGCTACAAACGCAAATATCTACAGTTTTGTATCTGTTTTATCTCCAAAACTACAGACAAAAGGTCTTAGTTCTCAAATTGTTGTAGGAGAAGCAGGTGCTTATGAGCCATTGTATAAAACGGTGAGCAGTACTGCCAGCAGATCGGGTCAGATTGATTATTTCTTTGGACCAAATTCTACAAAAAATATTGCTTCAATGAGCAATGTGAAGAAAACAATATCTGGTCACAGTTATTGGCAGGCTTGGCCACTGAATGAGCTTATTACATCAAGACAATTGGCCGCTTCAAAAATTATGACAGCACCGGGACTTAGTCTTTGGTCTTCTGAATATTGTGTTCTTGAAAGCCCTGGGACTTCTGAATTGATTGGCGGTGGTGGTCCTGGAAGAGACTTGGGAATACAGTTAGCGCTTTGGACAGCCCGTATTATTAGTACAGACATTTCTATTGGAGGTGTTACTTCATGGCAGTGGTGGACAGCAATTAGCCGCGGTGATTATAAAGACGGTCTGATTCATGTTGATGATGGAGCGAGTAAAGGAGCAGGTAATGCCGATTACTGCAAAAATGACGGTTTCGTTAGGGATTCTAAAACACTTTGGGCTTTAGGAAACTTCTCTTTCTTTGTAAAACCGGGAATGGTAAGAGTTCAGATACCAGGATTGGATAATGCTGCAGCAGCTACTGATATAATGCTGACTGCTTACAAAGATGCAACTGCTAAAAAACTGGTAATCGTAGCTGTAAATTTCAGCAGTACAGCCAGAACGTATAAATTGAATCTTTCAGGAGGTACTTTAACAAATAATAAGTTTACGCCATATACAACTTCAGATACTAAAAGTCTGAAAAAAGGAACTGATGTAGATGCGACAAGTTTTGAGATAGGAGCAAGATCAGTTGTAACATACGTAGGTACCTACAAGTAAAATGTTTTTGGATAGAACTTTGTTTTTGCTGAAATAGCAAAAAGCAGCTTTTTTTACMCCTAATTTCATGAATTAGAGTTGTTAGGGGCAAAAAAGGCAGGGCAAAAAAATGATATATAATTAGCTTTCATATTGTACACGCTATTTGTGAACTGCAATTTGCATCTATCTGATATAAAAGTTAAAATAAGTGAAAAACAATTAACAATCATGAGACAAAAATATTTCCTATTAGGGGTTTTATTGTTAGGATTTGGAATAATAAACATAAATGCACAATCTAGCACAAGTGATAACTTAATAGCACAGCCTATTACAGATAACACAGTGCCATTTAGTGTTTTGGATAATGGTATTTCATCTCCTGTTACATGGGGACTTGATACCGCTTGGCCTGATGAAAATAATATGCGTAGAGGCATATCTTTTATGGGCAAAGAAAATGTTGATATTGTAAGAATATCATTTCAGCCTACTCGTGAACTGATTAATGGTGAATTTCAAAGTGGAAACTATGTAGGAGCGGATGGAAAAACGTACAGCAGTCAAACAGATTGGCTGGACAGACGTCTTGCTCTTGTGGCTTTAACAGGAGAAAAAACAAAAGTGGCATTCAATTGTGACCACCCTTTTGTAGCTTCTTGGTTTAGTCCTGGAGATCGTGTTGCTTATGCCCAACGCTGGGAACAGCTGATTTATGCAAGTACAAAATATGCTCAGGGAAAAGGAAGAACCGTAGTATCTGTAGCACCCTTTAATGAACCAGATAATGGATGGGGACAAGGTACTGTTTCAAATTTTAATGATATTGCTGCTCGTCTAAAAAATAATCCTTATTTTTCTGCTATCCGTGTTTCGGGGGGAAATACGCTCAATTGCGATCAGGCTCAAAATTGGTATGACCAATTAAAGTCTAATTTAGATGAAGGAAACACCCATCAGCTTGCCGGTGGATTTGATAGTTATGCAAGTTTTTTTGAGAAAGTCCGAAGTGACGGCAAGTATGCCACCGCTGATGAATTACACAATGTAATGGAAGGAATAGTTGGCATCCAATACGGTATGCAGACTGGAATATGGTGGGGTACTGCAGAACTTGCAAGAGGTGAATTTGTAAAGGCAAGCCGAAATGGAAAACGATTGGCTTATGCAGAAAATCGTCCAAAATGGACAGCCGCCGCAGTTTATAAAACAAGCCAAGGCAACGTACAGGCATTTGGCGGAACTTCTGAACGACAGGCTACAGCCACTTCGTACCGTTTTATATCAAAAGATAAAGAGGTTTATTTTGACGGTTATGGCCCGCAACGGGAGTATACGATGCAACTGCCCGGGGGTACTGGCTACCAAAAGGGACAAACCAATGCCGAAAGAGTTGTTAATATTACTTGGGGTGATGATATACAGCCGGTTATTAATGGCCGTTATATATTAGTAAATCGCAAAAGCGGAAAAGTATTGGAAGTAGAAAATGGCTCTACTGCAGCAGGCTCAAACATTCGGCAATACAATTATAATTCAAGTGCAACATATCAGCAATGGAACGTAACTCCAGTTGATTCCAGGATTGGCGGTGATTTTAGCTATTTTACATTTACTGCACAGCATAGTGGCATGTCTCTGGATATCTATAATTATTCATTAGAAGATGGGGGAAATATTGTCGTTTGGAACGATCTTAAATCGGCAAACCAGCAGTGGTATTTGGATTATGCCGAGGATGGATGGTTTTATATTCGCAGCCGATTCAGTGCAAAATGTCTGCAGGTTGCTAGTACAGGGGATAATATTGAACAATACGAAAAATCTGGCGGGACTCAGCAGCAATGGCGTTTAATCCCTATTGGTGTTCCTATAGATTTTGTATCTCCTAGTACTCCGGGTAATTTGACAGCTACAGCTAATGCAGCATCTATTCGTTTAGACTGGACGCCTAGTACGGATACAGATGTTGCTGGCTATACAGTTTTTAGAGCCGAATCGAAAGGTGGATCTTACAATACAATAGCTCGAAATATAAAAACAACTTCTTTTGTTGACAATACGACTGCTACTGGGAAGCCTTATTTTTATGTAATCAAAGCTGTAGATAATTCGTTGAATCGTTCTGTTTATTCAAATGAAACTTCGGCTGCATCCACAGGCAATAAAGATATTATAGCACATTTTCAATTTGATGATAATACATTAGACAAAAGTATTCAATTAAACCACAGTGCTTCATACGGTGATGTTGCCTTTGTTGACGGAAAAAATGGCTTAAAAGCAATTTCACTGAAAGGCACCAATGGTTTTCTGCAGCTTCCAGCAAATGTGGCTAATCATGATGACAGTACCATTGCAGCATGGGTAAATTGGAAAGGCGGAAATGAGTGGCAGCGAATTTTTGATTTTGGAAACGGTGTGGATGAAAATATGTTTTTAACTACCAATGCTTCCGGTGGTAATTTACGTTTTGTAATCAAAAATGCAAATGGTGAGATTCAAATGGAGACTGCCAAGTTAGCCACCTCCACTTGGGTACATGTTGCTGTAACAATAAGTAAAACAAAAGGTTTAAAAATGTATGTCGATGGCAAATTAGTAAAACAGCTGGATAACTCCACTGTCAGCCCAAATGATTTTAAGCCAATTCTTAATTATATCGGCCGCAGTCAATACATTGCGGATCCATTATTCAATGGCTATATAGACGATTTCAGGATTTACAATTACACATTATCTGAAAACGAAATAGCAGCTCTTGCGTCTAGCAGTTTAGGTGTAGATTCGAATGAGATGAACGGAAGCGGGGCGGCAAACGTGTCATTATGGCCTGTTCCTGCTAATGAGGTGATGCGTATGGGGCTTGCCGAAATGAATAGTACTGCATCAGCTCTTGTTGTATATGATATGCAAGGAAAAATTGTTATAAACAGAACGTATAGTGATAGTAAAAATATTGAATTGGATACTTCTGATCTTCCATCTGGAACCTATATACTGAAATTGAAAAATGACGAAAAATCTGTTGTCAAACAATTCATTGTAAGGCATTGATTTTAGTTCAGATTATGATATTTTTTACAGATTCTCTCGCAAGTTAATAAGCAAAATCTCCTGCGGGTTATCGTAAAAGCTGATAATAGTTATAAATTAATATACAAAGAATAAAAAAATGAAAAAGGTATATGTTTCGCTTGTATTGCTAATGAGTATGCATTCTTTTGCACAGCGAACAATTAGCATTAGTACCGATAATGTCGTACAGACCATGGATGGATTTGGAGGTTCTGATGCTTGGAGATGCCAATTTGTTGGAAAAAATTGGCCTGACGAAAAAAAGAACGCCATTGCCGATTTATTGTTCAGTAAAGAAATTGATGCACAGGGAAATCCAAAAGGAATCGGGCTTTCCATTTGGAGGTTTAATCTTGGAGCAGGAAGTACGGAGCAAGGAGAAAACAGCAGGGTTTCTGACGAATGGAGAAGAAGCGAATGTTTCCTTAATGCTGACGGAACTTATGATTTTTCCAAACAGGAAGGACAAAGATGGTTTTTGCAGGCAGCCAAAAAACGCGGTGTGGAAAAGTATTTGATTTTTACAAACAGTCCTCCGGTTTATATGACAAATAACGGATTGTCTTTTGCAACTCAAAAAAACAAACTGAATCTGAAAGAAGGAGCAATTCCAAATTTTGCCGATTTTTTTGTTAAAAGTATTCAGGGATTAGAGAAAAAAGAAGGAATTAAGTTTGATTACGTTAGCCCGATCAACGAGCCTCAATGGGAATGGATGGCCAATAATGGCGATAAAAACAGTCAGGAAGGAACGCCTGCTACCAATCAGGAAATTTACGATTTGACAAAAGCGCTTTCTGAAAAGCTGAAAGCTCAAAAAATGAATACAGAAATTGTTATTGCCGAGGCTGGGCAAATCAACTATTTGTATGAAAATGTAAATGGTGAAAATCGTGATAATCAGATCGATTATTTTTTTGGTAATTCAAAGACAAATATTTCAAAATTACCAAATGTAAAAAATTCCATTTTGGCACACAGTTATTTTACAACTTGGCCTGTTGACAGACAGGTTTTAAGCCGAAAATTGATTGCTGCAAATGTTAAGCAGCATCCGGGTTTAAAATATTGGCAGTCAGAATACTGTATTTTAGAGAATCCTGGAGAAGCTGAAATCCCAGGCGGTGGAGGAAGTGGCAGGGATTTGGGTATGCAGACAGCTTTGTTTGTAGCTCGCTTGATACACAATGATATTGCTCTTGCCAATGCGGCTTCATGGCAATGGTGGACATCAATTACACGTGTTGATTATAAAGACGGCTTGATTTATCTCGATGACGGAAAAAGCAAAGGAGGTACAGCACCTGATTATGTTAGAAATGACGGAGAATTCCATGATTCAAAACTGCTTTGGGCTTTAGGAAATTATTCATTGTTCGTGCGTCCGGGGATGCTAAGAATTGATGTTCCCAATCAGGATGAATTGGGAGCAGCAAATGATGTGATGCTTACAGCTTATAAAGATGCTGCAAATAAAAAACTGATTGTTGTTGCTGTAAACTGCGGCAAATCGGATCAGAAATATGCTTTTAATTTGACAAAAGGAACGCTGAAAAATAATGAGTTGACTCCGTATGTTACTTCCGAAAGTTCCAATTTAAAAAGATCTGACATTCAGAAGATTGATAATTTGGCAATTCCGGCGAGATCTGTTGTAACATTCGTAGGAGAATTCAAATAAGGTATAATTTAAGTTTATTTTAAAGTTTTCAGACAATTGAAGGGATTCATAATTTGTAGACTTTTTTTATAATGTTGTTTTGTTTGGATATATTTTTTCAGGTACATTTACAAATGTATAAAAGACACTTATTTAATAATTTTTTTGCTTGAAATCAATATTTAAACAATTACAATAAAAAATGACACCAATGATTCGATATAAATTTCATAAAACGGCAGTATTTGTTTTGTTTTTTTTAATAATTGGCCACATTGTTCAATCCCAAACTAAAACCGAATTCCATAGTTGGGCCCCACAACCACCTATGGGATGGAACAGTTGGGATTGCTTTGGGCCTACAGTTACTGAAGCAGAGGTAAAGGCAAATGCCGATTATATGGCTAAATATTTAAAACCTTATGGCTGGGATTATATTATAGTGGATATCCGATGGTATGTAGGGAACGACAAGGCACACGGATACAACGAAAAAGATCCTGATTATGTGATTGACCAATATGGCAGATTTATGCCTGCCGTAAATCGTTTTCCATCAGCTGCGGGAGGAAAAGGGTTTAAACCGCTGGCCGATTATCTTCATAAAAAAGGACTGAAATTTGGAATCCATATCATGAGAGGTATTCCTGTAATTGCTGTAAAACAAAACATTCCTATAAAAGGGACAAAGCTGACCGCTAGAGATATTTATTCGGATAAAGATCAATGCAGCTGGCTGCATGATATGTACACCATTGTTCCTGGTAAACCGGGGGCTCAGGAATATTACAATTCTCTTTTTGAATTATATGCTTCTTGGGGGCTTGATTTTGTGAAGATAGATGACCTTTCTTCGCCTATTTATTTTGAAGGTGAAATAGATATGATCCGTAAAGCGATTGACCGTACCGGGCGCAAAATTGTATTGAGCACTTCGCCCGGCGAAACTCCTATCGCACATGCTGATCACGTTCAGAAAAATGCCAATATGTGGCGTACTGTTGGTGATTTTTGGGATAGCTGGCAACAGTTAAAAGATCATTTTGAAGTATTTGAGCGTTGGAATGCGTGGCGTTCTTTTGGAGCCTATCCTGACGGCGATATGCTGCCAATGGGGCGTATTGGCATTAGGGCAGAAAGAGGAGATCCGCGTATGACTTCTTTTACTAAAGATGAACAATATACTTTAATGACCTTATGGACAATCTTTAAGTCACCGTTAATGTTTGGAGGAAATCTTCCTGATAATGATCCTTTCACACTTTCTTTACTGACGAATAAAAATGTCTTAAAGGTTCTTAACGAAAGCACCAATAACAAACCGCTTTTTACGGACAAAGACAAAGCCGCTTGGATTGCAGATGAACAAGGAACAGGAGCTAAATATTTAGCAGTTTTCAACACGGCCGATCAGCACTTGATAACTGCTGAAAAAGCAGTTTGGAACAGCGGATTGATTTCTAAAACAACTTCTGGTCAAAGTGCCACAGTTGATATTGATATTTCGGGGGCTAAAAAATTGTATTTAGCAGCAAATGACGGAGGCGATAAAACCGATTGGGATCATGCCAACTGGATAGAACCAACTTTATATAATGATAAAGAATCGATTAAGCTTACTGATATAAAATGGAACAAAGCAACAGCCGGATGGGAAAAACCAAGAGTTGGCAAAAGTGTTTCGGGCAATACGCTTACCGTGAATAAAGTTAAATATGAAAACGGAATTGGCACACATTCTAATTCAATTATAGAATTTGATCTGCCAGAAGGCTATACTCATTTTAAAGCACTTGTAGGATTGGACGAAGCTTGCGTGACCCAAAATACAGGAGCAACAGTTAACTTTTTTGTATTTACAGAAAACCCTTCGGGGTCAATGCCTCCGCCAAGTGCAAAAATCCCGGTCAATCTTAAAAATATTGGACTTTCTGATGAATATATAATCACTGATTTATGGTCTGGTAAAGTGCTTGGCAAATTCTCGGGTGAGTTTGCGCCTGAAATTAACAGGCACGGAGCAGGGTTGTATAAAATTGTCAAAGCATCAAAATAATAATTTCATTTAAAAAAGCATGAACCATATTTCAAAAATAGCTCTCAAAAAAAGTAATGCGTACCAATGCATAGTTATGTTATTGGCATTGATAACTTTGGGAACAGCTAATGGGCAGCAGGCTTCCAAAAAGAAATCTGCCAAATCTGAATTAAAGAGCCCTAAAATAAAAACGACTGCCTATTTATTTGCCTATTTTACAGGTAATTCAGGTAATGAAGAAGCAATCCGTTTTGCAGTCAGTAATGACGGCTATAATTTTAGAGCATTAAATAACAATCAGCCAGTAATCGATTCTAAGCAAATCAGTTCCACAGGAGGTGTGCGCGACCCTCATATTTTGCGTGCAGAAGATGGCAAAACATTCTATATGGTTGCCACTGACATGACTTCGGACAAAGGCTGGGATTCTAACAGAGCAATGGTCTTATTGAAATCAACTGATTTAATCAACTGGAGTTCTGCAATTATTAATATTCAGAAAAAATATCCAAACAATGAAAATCTAAAACGGGTTTGGGCACCACAAACCATATATGATGCCCAAAAAGGAAAATATATGATTTATTGGTCGATGCAGCACGGAAACGATATTGACAAAATTTATTATGCTTACGCCAATGCTGATTTTACTGATTTGGAAACCGAACCTAAACAACTGTTTTTCAGTCCGACAAATGGCTCTTGTATCGATGGGGAAATTATCTTTAAAGACAATAAATATCATTTGTTTTTCAAAACAGAAGGGGCAGGAGCTGGCATAAAAGTTGCCGTATCCAATAAACTTACCGAAGGCTATGTTTTGAGAGATAAATATGTGCAGCAGACTAAATATCCTGTAGAGGGTGCCGGAGTTTTTAAACTAAACAATTCCAACGATTATATCTTGATGTATGATCTTTATACCAAAGGAAAATATCAGTTTACAAAAACGAATGATTTTGAAAATTTCTCGGTGATTGATAATGCTATTTCGATGAATTTTCATCCGCGTCATGGAACGGTTATGCCAATAACGGCAAATGAATTGGCACGATTGGAAAGCAAATGGGGAAGTGCAAAAGACATTTTGAGTTCTGTTGAAGCTACAGCTATTAAGAAAACCAATATCAAAGCAGATGATGACGCAAAACATGTTCATCTGCCTGTAAAATGGGGAACAAATCTATCGTCATTCAAACCTGATTTTACAAAGTTTGCAGGAGTTACTGTAGAGCCAAAAACAGCTCAGAATTTTACAAAAGGTGCTGTGAAATATACAGTTGCAATAGAGGGACAGCCATCGAAGATTTGGTCAGTTACCGCTTCAATTGCCAATAATCCTGTTTTGAACGGGTTTTATGCTGACCCAGATGTTATGTATTCTGAAAAAACATCCAAATATTACATCTACCCAACAAGTGATGGATTTAATGGCTGGTCTGGAACTTATTTCAAAACATTTTCTTCGCCTGATTTAGTGAATTGGACAGATGAAGGAATTATTCTGGATCTCGAAAAAGATGTGACTTGGGCAAATAAAAACGCTTGGGCTCCTTGTATTACTGAGAAAAAAGTTGGGAACGATTATAAATATTACTTCTATTTTACTGGAGCTCAAAAAATTGGTGTAGCAGTTGCTGATAAGCCGGAAGGACCATTTGTTGATTCAGGAAAACCATTAGTAGACAAATTGCCTAATGGAGTTTCAGGAGGACAGCAGATAGATCCGGATGTATTTACCGATCCTCAAACGGGCAAAAGCTATTTGTATTGGGGTAACGGTTATATGGCTTGCGCAGAACTTAATGATGATATGATTTCGTTTAAGCCCGAATCAGTTATAGTGATAACTCCTGATGATACTTTTCGTGAAGGCACTACTGTCTTTTTTAGAAATGGAAAATATTATTTTTTATGGTCAGAAGAAGATACCCGCAGTGAAAATTATCGTGTGCGCTATGGAATTTCCGATTCTCCGACCGGTAAAATCACTATTCCCAAAAACAACTTGGTTATAGCCAAAAACAAGGAAGCCGGTATTTATGCAACAGGCCATAATTCAATCCTTCAGATTCCCGGTAAAGATGAATGGTATATCGTATATCACCGCTTTAATTATCCAAAAGGAATTACAATGGGTGATGCGGCTGGATTTAACAGGGAAGTCTGTATAGATAAAATGGAATTTGATAAGGACGGAGCAATCCTTCCCATAATACCCACTCACGAAGGAATTAAGCCTTTAAAAAAATAGCTTTATCAAAAAAAACTTGATGATTTAATCAAATAGAGGTAATCTATTGCAGGCTTTTTATGTCAAAAAAGCTTTAGACATCATAAACGAATGGATGAATAATTAAAATAAATACACAATGACTATTAAAAAATTCGCATTGCCAATTCTTCTTTTTTCCTGCTTATCTGCTTTTAGCCAGATATCGTTTGGGGATTCCAAAAAAATTAATGACAACTGGAAGTTTACGCTGCAAGATGCCCCAGATGCTCAAAACACAACTTACAATGATGCTAATTGGCAATCGGTAAATGTACCTCATGACTGGAGTGTTGAAGGGAGATTGAGCCCAACTTTGGCGAGTTGTCAAGGTTACTTGCCAGGCGGAATTGGATGGTACAGAAAAACATTGAATATTCCTCAAAATAAGAAAGGCGAAAAAGTCTATTTATATTTTGAAGGAGTGTATAACCGAAGCGAAGTTTTTATAAACGGACATTCTTTAGGAAAACGTCCTAACGGATATATTTCTTTTGCTTATGATGCGACTCCTTTTGTAAAATATGGTGAGGACAATATCGTTGCGGTACGTGTCGATCACAGTAAGAGTGCAGATTCCCGCTGGTACTCAGGTTCTGGTATATACCGTAATGTGTGGCTGGTTTATTCAAATCCAGTGCATATTGCGCAGTGGGGTGTTTATACCTATCCAGAAGTTGCTAATGGAACAGGAACTTTGAATGTAGAAGTTGCTTTAGAAAATGGTTCGTCTGCAAAAACAAATCTTATTGTTGTAAATGAACTTTTAGATAACAGCGGAAAAGTTGTTGCCAAAAGCTCTCAAAAAGTTCTTGTAGAAGCAAATGCAGCCAATAAAACTGCAGTTAAAATAAATGTAAAGAATCCTCAATTATGGGATTTAGAACATCCAAATCTATATCAGTTAAAAACAACTGTTTTAAAAGACGGAAAACTAATCGACAAAACAGTTACCTCAACAGGTTTCAGAAGTTTTACTTTCGATGCCAATAAAGGTTTTGCACTTAACGGCAAATGGATGAAAATGAAAGGGGTTTGTTTACACCACGATGCCGGAGTTTTAGGATCGGCAGTGCCTAAAGAGGTTTTGAAAACAAGACTGCAGACTTTGAAAGAAATAGGGGTAAATGCTATCCGTACGAGCCACAATCCGCAGGCTCCCGATTTTTATGCCCTTTGTGATGAATTAGGAATCTTAGTTCTTAATGAAGCGTATGACGAATGGGAATTTCCTAAACGTAAATGGTTAACAGGATGGAACGTAGGTACTCCTGGTTTTGAAGGGTCTAATGATATTTTTGTTGAATGGGGTGAGAAAGATTTGGAAGACATGGTACGCCGTGACCGAAATCATCTTTCCGTATTTGGGTGGAGTATCGGTAACGAAGTAGATTATCCAAATGATCCGTATTCACACCCAGTTTTGGATAAAGGAACAGAAGGTTTCGGACAAGCAAATTATGGAGGCTACAAAAAAGATGCACCAGATGCTATGCGTCTTGGAGGAATAGCCAAACGTCTTGTAGCAGCTGTGAAAAAATATGATAAATCCCGTCCTACTACTGCCGGTCTTGCCGGAGTTGCAATGTCCAACGAAACAGAATATCCAGGAGCTTTAGACATTACAGGATACAATTATACAGAGAGCAAATATGCTTCAGATCACAAAAAATACCCAAACAGAGTGATTTTTGGAAGTGAGAATGTTCATGATATGGGACCATGGCTGGCAGTAAAAAATAACGAGCATATATTTGGACAGTTTTTATGGACAGGTATTGATTATTTGGGTGAATCTAATGCCTGGCCATCAAGAGGATTCTATTCTGGATTGGTTGATCTTGCCGGGATTATTAAGCCTAGAGGGTACTTCCGTCAGTCATTATGGTCAGAGAAACCAATGATTTATGCAGGAACGTACATCAGCAATAATGAAAAAGAGCTTTCTAAAGATGCTTGGCCTATTTGGAATAACTACAATGAAGGACAATTAATCAGAGTGGTTTGCTATACTAATGCTGCCAAAGCCCGCTTGGAATTAAACGGAAAAGTGGTTGGCGAAGAAAAAAATTACGATGAAAAAACAGGTGTTATTTACTGGGATATTCCTTTCGCTCCAGGCAAATTAGAAGCAATCGGACTTAGTGCTGATAACAAAATAGAGAGCCGATATTCGATTGTTTCTTCGCAGCAGCCTTATGCTTTAGTGGTTAATGAAAAAGACATTACTGTAAATAAAGACGGTGTTGCCAAAGTGATAGTGCAGATATTGGATGAAAAAGGACTGCCTGTAATGCTTTCAGATAATGAAATTACTTGTGCAATAAGCGGTTCTGGGACTTTATTGGGATTGGAAGCTGGAAATAACAGCGATATGGGTGATTATACCGATAATGTTCAAAGAGCATTTCACGGACATCTTGTAGCATATATTCAGTCTACAGGAGGTAATGAGCCTATAAAAGTTAATTTTACCAGCACTTGGTTAAAACCTACAGAGGTTACTATTCAGGTAAAATAAATTATAGAGAATTAAAAAATAATTTCAGTTTAGTTAGTTGGTAAAGGCTGTTTCTCGCAGGAGGAACAGCCTTTATATTTTGTATGTTTTTTTTATAACAAAAAATAGTATTAGGCCTTATTTTTACTGGATTCGAAAAAAGGAACTGAATGTTTAAATTGGATGCTATTTTATAAATAGAAATCGAAAAACATTCTATTTAATAGTCACTTTATTATATTTGTAATCCATATCATTTAGCTATTATTTAGTTTGAAAAATTATCTGCTGTTTTTTTTATTTACAATAAGTTATTCGGGTCATTCATCGGGTACTGCTGATTCTATTTTTGATAAGCTAAATGAAGCAATAAAAAACAAACAGCGGTATGTCTTATTAAAAGAAGAACGCATTCTGAACTTCAAAAAAATTCAGTCAGAGGATTTATCGGAAGAAGAAAAATACAATTACAACAAAACTTTATATGCAGAATACCAAAAATTTAATTCTGATTCTGCGATTTTATATGTCAAAAAGAATCTTGAAATTGCTGCTAAACTTCAAAATGCAGCTTTATCAGCTTTAGCTAAACTGCAGTTAGCCAACTCATATTCTTCATCAGGAAAATACCGCGAATCTGAATCTATTTTAAAAAGCATCAACAAAAAAACATTAGACAAATCACTGCTTCCAAATTATTATGTGGTTTATCGGGAGTTTTTTGAACATTATAATGCAAACAGTAACAGTAAAATATATACTGAGCAAATAGGGAAATACAGAGATTCTTTGTTAGGCATATTAAATCCTGCAGCATTGAATTTTAAAGTTAATCAGATTCAGAAAAATATTTTTGATAAAAAGTTTACTATTGCCCTAAAGCAATTATCGGTTTTATTGAAGGACGCAAAAGAGGAGGATTCACAATATGCCATGATTACGTACCTTTTTGGGAAAATTTATGAAGCTACGAATCAATTAGAATTAAGAAAAAAATATTATGCGCTTTCTGCCACTGCAGATATTAAAAATGCAATAAAAGATAATGCTTCACTTCAGGAATTGGCTTTGGTTTTTTATGAAATTGGCGATGTCGACATGGCTTATAAACTCACACAGTCGGCAATTGAAGATGCGCTTTATTGTAATGTTCAGTTTCGAACACTGCTGATGTCTGAGATTTATTCGATTATAAATACCGCCTATTTAGAAAGAGAGGCTCAAAGAAAAATGGAATTGCAATTGTATCTGTTATGTATTAGTCTGCTTTCGGGTTTCTTGATTGCTGCTGTTATTTATGTGTACAGACAAATGAAAAAAGTATCCAGAATTCGAGGAGAACTTTTTATAACCAGTCAAAAATTAGCCGAATTAAACAAAGATATTACCGAAACAAATAGCCAGTTACAGGAACGGAACGCACAATTATCCGAATCCAACCATATTAAAGAAGAATATATTGCACATTTTTTCAGTCTGTGTTCCAGTTACATCAATAAGTTAGAAAATTATCGTGTTATTTTAAATAAAAAAGCAGCTCTCAAACAGTTTGATGAGATTTACAAGATGCTAAAATCGACCACTTTGGTTGAAAAAGAATTGGAAGAACTGTATGAGAACTTTGATGTAATCTTTCTAAACCTGTATCCGACTTTTGTAAAAGACTTTAATGTTCTGCTTATTAATGAAGAGCAAATCGTATTGAAACAAGGAGAATTGTTAAATACAGAACTCCGTATTTTTGCACTGATCCGTTTGGGAATAACTGACAGCGTAAAAATTGCCGCATTTCTTCGTTACTCTTTAAGCACTATCTATAATTATCGTACGAAAGCTCGAAATAAAGCTGCAGTTTCTCGAAATGATTTTGAAGAATCAGTCATGAAAATAGGATTATTATCGTTGAAAGTCTGATTGTTTATTTTAAAATCACTACTTTTTTTAGCTTTTTATTTATTTTAAACTTCTGATATTTATATAATTACATTTTTATTTTACTACTTTTTTCGTTTAGAAATTCAATGCAGACGATAACGTTTTAGCTTTACAATATTATTAAAAGATACTTTTGAAAGTAAGTATCCTGATTGTAAATTTTAATGCTTTAATAAATTAGAGGTATGTTTAAAAATACTAAAACAATTGTTTTTTTATTGTTGTTGAGTTCATTCGGTATGAATGCACAAAATAAAGTTCCTGTTTATCTTGATGATAAAAAATCTGTTAATGAGCGTGTAGAAGATGCGCTTTCTAAAATGACAACTGAAGAAAAAATTGCCATGATTCATGCGCAGTCAAAATTCAGTTCGCCAGGCGTTCCGCGTTTGGGAATTCCAGAAAACTGGATGACTGACGGACCACACGGAATTCGTACCGAAGTTTTATGGGACGAATGGAATCAGGCAGGCTGGACAAATGATTCTTGTATTGCATTTCCGGCACTTACCGCTTTATCTGCAACTTGGAATAAAGAAATGGCCTCTTTATACGGAAAATCAGTTGGGGCAGAAGCTCGTTTCCGGAACAAAAACGTATTGTTAGGCCCCGGAGTAAATATCTACAGAACACCATTAAACGGCCGAAACTTTGAATATATGGGAGAAGATCCTTTTCTTACTTCAAAAATGGTAGTGCCTTATATTAAAGGGGTACAATTAAACGGAGTGGCTGCCTGCGTAAAACATTTTGCCCTAAATAATCAGGAAACCAATCGTAATGCTGTAAATGTAATTGTTGATGACCGTGCGTTATATGAGATTTATTTGCCGGCATTTAAAGCAGCCGTTCAGGAAGGAGATGCATGGGCAATTATGGGTTCATACAACAAATACAGAGGGCAGCACTGCTGTCATAATGAGTTTTTATTGAATGATATTCTTCGCGGGGAATGGGGATTCAAAGGAGTTGTAATTTCAGATTGGGGAGGAGCCCATGATACAAAACAGGCTATTCATAATGGTTTGGATATGGAATTTGGTTCTTGGACTAACGGACTTTCATGGGGAACCAGTAATGCATACGACAACTATTATTTGGCAAAACCATACTCGGCTATGATCGCAAAAGGTGAAATTGGGACTAAAGAATTAGATGAAAAAGTGCGTCGTATTTTGCGTTTATCGTTCTTAACTACAATGAATAAAGAAAGACCTTTTGGATCATTTGGGACAAAAGAACACGCTGAAGCTGGATTAAAAATCGCTGAAGAAGGAATTGTACTGCTTCAAAACAAAAACAATATTCTGCCGATTAATCTTTCTAAAACGAAGAAAATTGCAGTTATCGGAGAGAACGCCATCAAGATGATGACTGTCGGCGGCGGAAGTTCTTCGCTTAAAGCGAAATATGAAGTGATACCTCTTGATGGATTAAAGAAAAAGATTGGAAACCAGGCTGAAGTGGTTTATGCCCGCGGTTATGTAGGAGACCCAACAAGTAATTATAATGGAGTAGTTGCAAAAGTGAGTTTGGAAGACAAACGTTCTCCGGCTGAATTAACTGCAGAAGCTTTAAAAGCAGCAAAAGACGCAGATGTAGTATTGTTTTTTGGAGGTTTAAATAAAAGCGATAATCAGGATGCTGAAGGAGCAGACCGTAAAGATTTAGGTCTTCCTTATAATCAGGATAAATTAATAAGTGAATTGGTTAAAGTAAATAAAAATGTGGTTTTTATAAATATTTCGGGAAATGCTGTGGCGATGCCGTGGGTAAATGAAGTTCCCGGAATTGTACAAGGATGGTTTTTAGGCACTGAGGCTGGAACTGCTTTGGCTGCTGTTTTGGTTGGAGATGTGAATCCGTCTGGAAAACTGACTTTTACTTTTCCAGTAAAATTAAGCGATAATGGTGCACATTTTCTTGGAGAATTTCCAGGTGGTGATGAAGTGACCTATAAAGAAGGAATTTTTGTTGGATACCGTTGGGCTGATAAACAAAAGATAAAGCCTTTGTTTTCTTTTGGCCACGGTTTAAGCTATACAATTTTTGAATATGGAAAAGTAACTGCTGATAAAAAACAAATGACAAATGCAGATCAAATTACATTTTCTGTTAAAGTAAAAAACACAGGAAGCCGTGAAGGATCAGAAGTGGTTCAGCTGTATATAAGCGATTTAAAATCATCTTTGCCCCGCCCAATAAAAGAGCTAAAAGGTTTTGAGAAAATTTTACTTAAAGCCGGTGAAGAAAAAACAGTAACTTTTACAGTAGATAAAACAGCCTTGAGTTTTTTTGATGATAAAAAACACGATTGGGTTGCCGAATCAGGTGATTTCGAAGCTTTAATTGGAGCATCATCTACGGATATAAAATATAAAGTGATTTTTTCACTTCGATAAATTTCATTAATTCTAAGTTAGTTGGTTGTAAAACTGCAATGATAAATAGTTGCAGCTTTTTTTAAAATTAAATTTTTATTTTTACCATTAAGCGATTAAGAAAAATTAAGAGTTGTGTTTACTAATCTAAAAAAAAAAATACCATTAAGATATTAAGTTTCATTAAGTCATAAAGGCTTAATTGTCTTAATCTCTTAATGGTTCAAAAAATAAAAGACTTTATTGTTTAAAATTAAACGGCTTAAAAATCATCAAGAGTAAAGAATAAATAAATCTATGTTTTTATGTTTTAAATAGTATTTTTAATTTTTAGATTAACCAAAATATAAAATTCACTTTTAACCAATAACCATTTTATGAGTTCCATTTCTACAGATATTAAACCCAAAAAGCATTATGAAATTTTGGACGGTTTACGTGGAGTAGCAGCAATTTTAGTCGTTGCTTTTCACATTTTTGAAACTTTTAGCGGAGGGAATCGTTTTGTCCAAATTATCAATCACGGTTATTTGGCCGTTGATTTCTTTTTCCTTTTATCAGGATTTGTTGTCGCTTATGCGTATGATGACCGTTGGGGAAAAATGACACAATGGGAGTTTTATAAACGGCGTTTAATTCGTTTGCAGCCTATGGTTATTATGGGGATGGTTATTGGAGCCTCTTTATATTATTTTCAGGCTTCGGATATTTTATTTCCTCAAATAGCGGCAATGCCATTATGGAAATTACTATTGGTAATGTTCATAGGATTTACGCTAATTCCGTTAACGCCGTCGGCAGAAATTAGAGGCTGGGGCGAAATGCATCCGCTTGATGGTCCTGCCTGGTCATTATTTTTTGAATATATAGCTAATATTTTATATGCTTTAGTTTTTCGAAAATTTTCGAATAAAGTGCTTTCCATTTTTGTTTTGATATTTGCAGGAATGCTTATTAATTATACTGTTTTTGGACCAAAAGGAGATGTCATTGGTGGATGGTCGTTGAATTTGGAACAAATGAATGTTGGTTTTACCCGTTTGTTATATCCGTTTTTTGCAGGGATTTTACTTTCCCGTTTAGGAAAATTAATCAATGTAAAAGGGGCTTTCTGGGTTTGCAGTTTATTGATTGCCATTGTTCTTATCGTGCCAAGAATTGGTGATGAAAACAGTTTATGGATGAATGGTTTATATGAGTCTTTTTGTATTATTCTTATTTTTCCTTTAATCGTTTCAATTGGAGCTGGGGGCGAAATTAAAAACCCTTTTTCTCTTAAAATCTGCAAACTGCTGGGCGATATTTCATATCCAATTTATATTACTCATTATCCGCTTATTTATTGGTATACCGCTTGGGTTGTAGATAATAAAGTTTCGCTAGAAAATGGTTATGCATTAGGAATAGGTGTTTTAATTGCCAGTATTTTAATTGCCTATTTGTGCTTGAAACTATATGATGAACCCGTACGTGATTGGCTTCAGAATAAAATTCAAAAACAAAAAGTTGTCGTATTAGAATAATTTATATCATTTATTCTTTGAATTTACTTGAATAAAAAACGTTGTTTTTTATTTATAAACCATTAAGTCTAAATTCTCTTAATTTCTTAATGCTGAATTCAATAGTAAAATGGGATTAGTTCATATTAAAAAAAAACAGCCTTTGGTTCAAAATATGAACTCAAAGGCTGTTTTTTTTTAAATTAAATCATTMTATTGGGTTTAATATTTTCTTGATGTATCAAAACAGAGTTATTTCATTTTGGACTTTAATCCATATAAAAGTAGCTTTTGAACTAGTGGTCATAAAGCAGGATTTATGAAAGAATTATTTAATAGTATCCCTGTTTTATTTAAACCAAAAAGTTGATGCAGTGACATTAGAAATAAGTGCCACCACCCCTAACTGCGGCACAATGTATTTTAAATTTTCTTTAGGTTCAGTCAAGCTGTGTTGTGCCAATGCAAAACCTGCCCAATGTACGGTCATTATGGCTTTGACTTGAGCATCAATTTTCTTCTGGAAATATATGTATTTGATGCCAATATTTATTGTATTGGCTTCTATTCCCATTTAAAATGGTGGCCATATTGCTTCATTCTCTCAATATCTGATACGACACATCAAAAAAAAAATAAAAATCGTTCCTTAAATTTTTGTTTAAATTTTTATTTTTTGCTATTCGAATAGGAATAAGGATAGCTACTTGGAGAAGTTCCTCTTTGGGTATTTGGTTTTGCAATCATATCAAAATCCAAAACAGCTCCTTTAAGTAAATCGAAATGATTGATGTAATTTTTTGAATAGATTGAATTATCCCATTTTAATTCATTTACATATTTATTTGTATCAGAATTATTAGATGCATTTATTATTAATTGTTTGCCATTTTCTAAATTCAAAGTTACTTTTTTAAATAAAGGAGCTCCCAAAACATATTCATCAGAAGCTGGACAAACAGGATAAAAGCCCATAGCAGAAAAGATATACCAAGCTGAGGTTTGTCCATTATCCTCATCTCCGCAATATCCATCGGGAGTTGGTTTATATAAACGATTCATTACTTCTCTAGACCAATACTGTGTTTTCCATGGCTGACCAGCATAATTATACAAATAAATCATATGTTGAATTGGCTGATTGCCATGCGCGTATTGTCCCATATTCATGATCTGCATTTCACGAATTTCATGAATAACGCTGCCATAATAACTTTCATCAAAAACAGGCGGTGTGTCAAAAACAGAGTCCAGTTTATCTATAAATGCATTTTCTCCACCCATCAAATTCACTAAGCCATTAATATCATGAAACACACTCCAGCTATAATGCATACTATTTCCTTCGGTAAAAGCATCTCCCCACTTAAATGGATTAAAGTTAGCAGGGAATGAGCCGTCTTTATTCCTTCCGCTCATCCATTTAGCTGATGGATTAAAGACATTTTTATAATTCATCATTCGTTTTTCGTAGAAAGCAATTTCATTTTTTGGACGATTTAATGCCTTAGCTAATTTCCAAATTGTAAAATCATCATAAGCATATTCCAAAGTCCTTGCTGCATTCTCGTTGATTTTTACATCATAAGGTACATATCCTAATTCATTATAATACTTAATTCCTGCTCTTCCAACGGCTTCCATTGGTCCTTCGTTATTAGCTCCATTCAACAAGGCTTTGTATAATATATCAATATCATATCCTCGTAATCCTTTTATATAAGCGTCAGAAACAACCGAAGCCGAATTATTCCCCACCATTATGTTTCTAAAGCCAGGGCTAGACCATTCGGGTAAAAAGCCTCCTTCTTTATAATCATTTATCAAACCTTCCTGCATTTCTTTGTTTATGGAAGGATAAACTAAATTTAATAATGGGTATAATGCCCTAAAAGTATCCCAAAAGCCTGTTCCTGCATACATATAACCAGGTTCAACCCCGCCATTATATGGGCTACGATGAATTGTCTTTCCTGTAGCATCTATTTCATAATGCTTTTGCGGAAAACACGTTGCTCTAAACAGCGAAGAATAAAAAGTTTTTAATTGTTCATCAGTTCCGCCTTCAATTTTTATTCTCCCTAATACTTTATTCCACTCATTTTTTGACTCGGTTACTAAATTGTCAAAAGATTTATTTCCTAATTCTGTTTTTAAATTCAACTCAGCCTGCTCAAAACTGATAAAAGAAGAAGCTGTTTTCACATTTATGATTTCTCCTTTTTTAGTTTCAAAATTAACTACAGCCCCAGAATGATCAGCCGCTATTTCTAATATGTCTTTTTGGAAATTTCCATCAGACCAACAAGCGGTGGATTTAAATGGTTTGTCAAAAATTAAAACAAAATAGTTTTTAAAATCAACCGTTTTGCTTTTTTTTGAAAGTACGGTATACCCAATTACTTTATTTTCATTTGGGATTATTTTTATATATGAACCTCCTTTAAAAGCATCAATTACAATAGAAGACTGTTTGTTTTTAGGAAAAGTAAATTGAAAATCTGCTGCTCTCTCGGTAGTTGTCAATTCAGTAACGATATCATAGTCTGCTAAATAGACACTATAATAATAAGGTTTTGAAATTTCTGCCTTGTGACTGAACCAGCTTGCCCTATCATCATCGTTAAAAACTATTTTATTGGTTACTGGCATTATGGCAAATTGACCGTAATCATTCATCCAAGGAGAAGGCTGATGAGTTTGTTTAAAGCCTCTAATTTTATTAGCAGTATAAGTATAACACCAACCATCACCCATCTTACCGGTTTGTGGAGTCCAAAAATTCATTGCCCAAGGTCTGGCTATTGCAGGATAAGTATTCCCGCTGGATAATTCATCAGTTGATTGGGTTCCCATCAAAGGATTTACATAATCAGCCAAATCCTCTGTCTTGGTTTGGCCTTTGGAAATTAATACATAGAATAACATTCCTATTATAAATATCTTGTTTTTCATGTTTTTATTTTAATGAATTTTTCTAATATCAAATTTATTTATTTTTTTGGGCTTCGGTCCCATATAAAAAGTTATTTTCGAGCCATTAGTTATAGCAGTATGGCTGATGAATGAACTATTTAAAGGTTTTCCGTCCAGCAGTACTTTTTGAACGTAAACATTTTTTGGACTTTGGTTAACAGCTTCAATTGTAAATGTTTTTCCATTTTCTAATGTCAGTTCGGCTTTGTTTACTAATGGAGATCCCAATGCATATTGATCTGATCCTGGAGCTACAGGGTAAAATCCTAGGGAGGAGAAAATGTACCAGGCACTCATTTGCCCGCAGTCATCGTTACCGCCTAAGCCGTCTGGAGCGGGTTTGTACTGCATGTTTAAAATTTTACGGACTTGCCCCTGTGTTTTCCAAGGCTGGTCCGTCCAATTATAAAAATAAGCCACATGGTGTGCCGGCTCATTGCCATGAACGTATCCTCCAATAATTCCTTCTCTTGTAATATCTTCTGTTTCGGCAAAAAATGAATCAGGCAGATGCATTGTAAAAAGAGTGTCTAACCGTGAGGCAAAAGCTTTTTTGCCACCCATTAAGTTTATTAAATCTGTTGGGTTATGCGGTGCAAAAAAGCTGTAATTCCAGCTGTTGCCTTCTATAAATCCCTGTCCGTTGGTACTTAAAGGATCAAACTCTTTTTTAAAGCTACCGTCTGCCAATTTAGGCTGCATAAAGCCGGTTTTTGGCTCAAAATTATTTTTCCAATTTTCAGAGCGTTTTATAAACTCGCTGTAAATTTCGGTTTGATTTAATTTTTTGGCTAACTGAGCAATGCACCAATCATCATAGGCATATTCCAAAGTGTTGGATACTGAAATACCACTTTTTTCGGCAGGGATATATCCTAAGTCCATATAGTAGCCAATGCCTTCGTAATCGCGGTGTTTTGCAGTAGTGACACAGGCTCTTAAAGCTTCATTTGGATCGCCGTTATAAACTCCTTTTATGATGGCATCTGCAATTACAGAAACGCTGTGATAGCCGCTCATACACCAGTTGTCGTTGGCATAATGCGACCAAATTGGCAACATGTGGAGACTGCTTTGATCGTAATGAGCCAGCATCGATTTTACCATATCGTTGTTTCTTGAAGGCTGAATTATATTAAAAAAGGGGTGCAGTGCTCTGTAAGTATCCCATAGTGAAAAGGTGCTATAATTGATAAATCCATTTGCTTTGTGTGTGCTTTGATCTAAGCCTTTGTATTCTCCATTTACATCAGTATAAACAGTAGGATTTATAAAAGTATGGTACATGGCCGTATAAAAATTTACTTTGACATCTTCGGGAGCAGTAATTTTAATTTTATTCAGTTCCTTGTTCCAATTAGACTGTGCTTGTGCTTTTACTTTTTCAAAATTCCAATCTTTTATTTCTTCTTTCATGTTCTGCAGAGCATTTTCCTGACTAACGGGAGATACCGCAAATTTTATTTTAATTTTTTCATCTTCGTTTGTTTTAAAATCAAAATACATTCTGATTTTTTTTCCAGCTATTTCTGGGAAGTTTTTATTTTGATCAAATTTTCCCCAGAAACCTCTATAGGCCTGCTTAGTCTCATAATTCTTTTGGCCGTATTGAATGAAAGGCTTGGAAAAAGCCATGGCAAAATAAACTGTTTTTGTTCTTGCCCATCCATTGGTTTGTCTGTAACCTGTAACCAGAGTATCATTAACGACTCTTACATAAGTCCAAACATTTTTGTCATTATAGTTATAAATTCCAGCCATTAAATCGAATATTATATGGCTTTCATCCGATTTTTGGAAAGTGTATTGATGCATGCCAACTCGGGTTGTGGCGGTCATTTCGGCCAAAATATTCTCATCATCTAATTTAACTTTATAATAACCAGCTTCGGCAGTTTCATTAACATGAGAAAATGCCGAACGGTAGCCGCTTTTTGGATTTGAAGCAGTTCCTGGATTTAACTGCAGTTTTCCTTGCGTTGGCATAATCAAAAAATCACCAAGATCGGAATGTCCTGTTCCGCTTAAATGGGTATGGCTAAAACCGACTATGGTTTTATCTTCATAGCGGTATCCGGCACAATACTTATATACTTCGCCATTATATTTTCCGTTTTGTTCATACGAAATAGTGTCGGTTTCCGGACTAAGCTGCACAGCTCCAAATGGTACTGTAGCGCCAGGGTAGGTGTGTCCCATTTTTTCGGTGCCAATAATTGGTTTTACATATTGAACCAAATTTTGCTGCGCATTGCTATAACAGAAACTTAAGAATAAGAGAGACAGAAATATTTTTTTCATCAGATGATTATTGTTTCTTCGTAAAACCTTTTCGTGTCATTTCGCCCTAGCCTTTGGTTCCCATAACTTTTTCTTTATAACCAACTAAAGCGGCATATACCGTAAGAGGATGAAAATACAATGGCTCTATAAAAGCGGCGAGCAGCAGTTTGAAAAAATCGATTTGCTTTGGATATTTGTGATAAGTATACTCTTCGCTGTAAAGAGCAATAACTGAAAATAAAACAGCAAAAAAGTAAACAAATAATACTAGCAGCAAAAAGAAATGCCAATTAAGCAAACCAAAAGCAATTAATATAATTGTTACTAAAAGACCTGTAAACTCTATTGCTGGAGCCAAAAATTCAAAGAATGTCCAGTAGGGTATACTGAGCATGCCCAGCAGTTTGTATTTTGGGTTCAGAAACATTTTCTTGTGAATACTAAGTGTTTCAATCGTTCCTCTCATCCAGCGGCTGCGTTGTTTTTTGAATATTTTAAACTCTTCAGGCGCTTCTGTCCAGCAAAGCGGATCGGGTATATAACTGACAGAATAAGGGGTTTTGTTTTCAATCATATAACGGCGCATTCTTACTACCAGCTCCATGTCTTCACCAACCGTTTTTGTGTTATAGCCACCTGCCAGCAATGCAATTTCTTTATCGAATGCACCAAATGCTCCGCTAATGAGCAATAGCCCGTCCAGTCTTCCCCAAGCCATTCTTCCTAGGAGGAAAGCTCTCAGATATTCCAAAACCTGTATCCTTGACAGCATAAGATCCGGAACATTTATTTCAACCAAACGCCCGTTCTTAATGACACACTGGTTTGCAATTCTGACTACGCCACCGGTAGCAATAATGCGTTTGCCATGAGATTCCAAAAAGGGTTTAGCCAGTTTGAGCAGGGAGTCTTTGTCCAGGATACAATCAACGTCAATGCATACTACGTATGGATTTTGTGCAATGTTAAGGCCTACGTTTAATGCATCGGCTTTGCCTCCATTTTCTTTGTCTACGACTATCAGTTTTTTAAATGCAGCGTTTTTGGAGGCATATATCCCTTTGATTTTTTTTGTTTCAATTTTTGATTGAATATCAAGTTCTGTGAGAACAAGATCATAAGTCTTGATAAGAATTCCCATCGAATTGTCCTTGCTGCCGTCATTTACCACAATTACCTGATAATTATTGTAATTTAATGAAAGTAAGGATTTTACATTTTCTTCAATGGTAAAGCCTTCATTATAGGCAGGGGCAATTAGGGAAAGTCTGGGTGCAAATTCACTTGTAAGAAGCACCTCATAATCTGCAAAACTGTTTTTTTTTAGATAACTCTTTAGCTCTTTTGTAGAAAGGTAGGCTAAAAAAAAATAAGATGACATGATTAGTACTGCATATCCAAGAATGAGGATTATATACAAATCCAAAAACCATGTTATATCATTATTTAAAAAAGTCATTTGTTTATACTGTTAAACTGTTTAATGTCTGCAAAACACTTTGGGCTTCATATTGTATTAATGTATTTGGAGTACTATCCGCTAATTGTGCGACATAGGAATGTTTTTGCGTAAGCTTAAGTTCATTAATAAGCTTTAAGCCAAGCGTAATGACAGTTGTGTTTTGTGACACCAGTAAGAGTTCGACACCTTTACTATCGCCTATATCATGTTTTTTAAAAGCATTTATAATATTCAGCTGCGTCCAGTCATCAATAGGATAGGGATGTTCTGTAAGATGCATTATGGCTTTTATGCCTGCCAATTTAATACAGGCATTTATTGCTGTAATTTTTAAAGTTTTATTTCGGGCTTTAGAAAATGCTATTATGGTGTCAAAAGATTCATTAACATTGAATTCTGCCAATTCTGTAATCCCTTTACATTTTATCTCCCATTTCAGATTTCTGAGTTTTTTAAATGAATCATTTATTAATCCGGATTCTTTATAAAATTGTTCCAGTTTTTGTGCATAAACGCCCTCATAATTTTTATGGAGATTTATAATCGATTCCGTTATCACTTCTCTAAAAAAAATAGCATTAGAAAGCATCCTGTAATTTTTGTCTTCCTTAACGGCTGAAAAAGGAATGCCCTGAAAAATCACCGAGAACATTAATTTTTCAATAATTATGCTGTATTCTATCCGGAGTCTTTCTTTTCTTATATTCTTACTGCGGCTTCTGATAATCATTAGATACAGAATAAAAGAGGCAATGACAAACAGGCAGATCGACCCAATTAGAAAAGATTCTACCCATGTACCATCCTTAAAAAGTTTCCAGAGTTTTATCATATATTAGAACTTCATTATACACGTGTATTTAATAATTTATTAATTCTCACTAAAAGCACGGCTGGACTAACAGGTTTGGCTATAAATTCGTTTGCGCCTATATCAAAAGAATCCAGTTCTGTCTGTTCTACGCCAGAAGAAGTAAATATAATTATCGGAATATCTGAATTAATATTTTGTCTTACATATTGCGTAATTTCCATGCCGCTTATGCCCGGCATATTGATGTCGGTCAGAATCAGGTCATAACTATTCATTTCGATAGCGTCCAATGCATCTTTACCATCAGAAAATTGGTCAACATTAAATCCTTTAGACTCTAAGAAAAAAGATAATGATTTGCGTAGAATGTCATTATCTTCGGCTAAAATTACTCTCATTGGTTTTAAATATTTTGAGGCAAACTAATTTTAAAGCATCAGAAATTAACGTAAAGCTATAGTATATTTCTTTTTTATCATAATTCCTTTAAGTATTTAACTACTTCATTGGTTCTATTGTGTATAATGTCTATTTTATTTGCAGTTTCGGCGGTAAACTCACCTAAATTTGCTGCTTCCTCAATAACAGACAAACAATTGCTTAGATCATTAAGCATAAACATATCAAAACTAGACTTCATTTTATGCGCCAGTTTCTTTACGGTCTCATGGTTTTTATTATGAAATGCATTTTCCAGCTGGACTGTTTCATTTGGCATTTTTTCTATAAAAAGGTTTATCATCTCCTGTATGAAATTCGGATCGCCACAGGACATTTCATCCAAAAAAGACAGATCTGCCATTTTTTTCTGAGGAAGCATATTGTCTTTACTTAGGACTGCCTTAATTGTTTCCAGAAGTTCCTTCTGTTTAAAAGGTTTTGGCACATGACCATTCATTCCCGTTTTGTAACAGCGTTCCTGCTCGCCGGCTAGAGAATGGGCAGTCATCGCTATTATCGGGATGGTTAAATTCATTTCATTTCTAATATATTCTGTAGTTTGGTAACCGTCTTTAACTGGCATTTGAAGGTCCATTAGCACCACATCATATTTATTTTTTGATAATAAATCTATTCCTTCAGCACCATTTTCGGCAATGTCTAATTTAAAACCAAAGTTGCTGATAACGTTTTTTGCAAGTTCCTGGTTTAAAACATTGTCTTCACAAAGCAGTATTTTAAGTTTGCCAAGATTGTCTCCTGTTAATGTTTTAGCTGCTTTTTTAGCTGTTTTTTCTGCCTGATTTACTTTTTTATAAGTAAGCACAAAGAAAAATTCTGAACCACGCTTTTGTTTGCTTTTTACATGAATTTCAGCGCCATGTAATTCAATCAGCTGTTTTACAATGTTGAGGCCAAGTCCTGTACCGCCAAATCTTCTTGTAGTGCTTTCTTCTGCTTGTGTAAACCGTTCAAAAATAGTTTTAAGCTTTTCCGGATGTATGCCAATGCCAGTATCTTTAACGGAGAATCTAAGTGAATACTGATCGGCTGTCTCATCGACCTTTTTTACAGAAACTGTCACTTCGCCTTCTTCAGTAAATTTAAGAGCATTACCAGTAAGGTTAACCAGTATTTGGTTTAATCTTACCTGATCGCCAATTACAGTGTCAGGCATGTCAGCGTCTAAAAAGAGATTGAATTCAACATCTTTAGGGACTTTTACTTTTAGTAAGTTATAAACATGCTTAAGAGTCTTTTTCAAATTGAATGGTGCAGCATCAATAGTTAAATTTCCTGATTCAATTTTAGAAAGGTCGAGAATGTCATTAATTATTAAAAGCAGATTTTCACCAGCTATTTGTACGCTTTTAATATAATCACGCTGAATTGGCGTCAATTTTTCTTGGGCTAGGAGGTCAGTAAAGCCAATTATTGCATTTAATGGAGTCCTGATCTCATGATTCATATTTGCTAAAAAACTGTCTTTTGCCAATATAGCTTTTTCGGCAATCTTTTTCTGAATGCTTAACTCAATATTTTTTGTTCTTAATTCTAATTGGTTTATTACATGTTTTGCAATAATAGAAAGTGCATTCCGCTGGTTTTCATTAAGCTTTTTAGAAACATGGTCTATAGCACATATTGTCCCTATGTTGTAACCATCGGGTGTAGTGAGTGGAATACCGGCGTAGAACCTTACTTTAAATCCTCCTGTAACATTAGGATCGTCTTTAAAACGTTCGTTTAAAAAGGTATCTGGTATTTCGACCATTTCTGATTCGATAATGGTATATCTGCAGAAACTAATTTCTCTTGGCACTTCGGATACGCCAATCCCTATTTCAGATTTAAACCATTGTCTGCTATCATCTATAAATGAAATATGGGCAATGGGTACGCTACAAATATAAGAAACGAGTTTTGTAGCATCATCAAAAGCATTTTCGGGTAAAGTATCAAGTATATTATAACGTTTCAATGCCGCCAGGCGTTCCATTTCGTTTTGCGGTATGGAGGAAATATCGTTATTCATTTATCGAAAGGTAAAAATTATGTGTCTAAATAATTTTGAACAAAGTTMTTTAAAAGAAATTACCAACTGTTATTTTGGGTGTTAAATCATAAATGTACAAAAAAAAAGCATTTTTTGATATATCATCTTTCTTTGAATATAATTATTGTTGAGTAAATTAAATGTTTTACAAAAAAGAGAATTTATACGTATAGTATTCGAAAACAGTTTATACTATTAAGAAAGCATCTGTCGAACACTGCACTGCCCCCAAAAAGTGTCTGACTTTTTGGGGGCAGTCTACTAGTATTATAGTTCTGCTTTTAAAATTTTTAAAATCCGTAACTTAGTGTTTAACTAAGTTTTACGATCATGAGAGCTATATTTTTTATTATTTTACTCTTAACAGCAGAATCATGTGCTACAAAAAAGGATAGTAAGAAACTGCTGCTGCCTGAAGGAATAAAATCTGCTACCGAAGAAATATATGTAACAGTAAATAATCAGAAAAAGCTTTTGCATAAAAAGCAAATGCTTTTTACTAAAAATGGGCGAATCAAATACTCCAAAACTATTGATTCTGTAGGCAATCTGTTGCAAGAAACCGAAAAGAAATTATGGTTTGTAGTTGAATTGTATCCAGATAAAGAACCCTATTACTGTAAAACACGTTGGAAATTTAAACAACGAGAACGCATTAGTTGCTATACTAAAAAACAATACAAACAAAATGAAGCAATTTATCATTATAATAAAGATGGAACTATTGATAAAATAGCAGATAATTTTGCTACTTTCTACACACAGTATTTTTATTATAAAAACAAAGAACTCTTCAAAATTATTATCAGGGATAAAAATGATGCACTTATTGATGAAGTTTTAGTATACTGTGTGGCCAAAGATGAAAAAGGCGCTTGTTTAAAAGAGATTAGAATTTCGATTAAAACAAACGATAAAGAAGAGATACTCTTCTCTCCGAATTATGATTGATGATCTAATTTCAATTTGTAGCGACCATTTTTTTCAATTTGACCTAAGAAATAATATTTTCTAAATCAAAAAAAAACAGAAAGCGTCTAAGAGCCTTTGGCAATGATGCTTACAGGAAGCTGTTTTACAGGTTTAAAAACGAATGTACTGATTTTTATTAATTCGTCTATAATAATGTACGCTTCGTAGTTTTATTTACATCTAATATTGAGATGGTTTTAAATGTAATTAATTGATTTTTAGTAATTAATAGGTATAACGCATCTCTGTTTATCAAATATATTCTTCCCTTTTTGCATTGAGCTTCCGTTAATTTAAGATTTTATTTTTTGGTTACTTCCTTTTTTATTGTATCTATTGAAGATCAGCTTTTTGTGTTATTTTTTAAAAAATGTATAAAAAAACACTTAAAATATATGGGATTAAAAACTATTTTTGTAAAATCGATTGTATTTTGCTAAAAAGTGAAATAAATGTTTTTCATAAATCATTTAATCCAATTGGCCAAGCTCTATTAATTCTTTGCGTCGTTATGTATTTTTAATTAACCAATGGTTATTTGGAGGATTTTATCCAGAAGATGTACATGCCCAATGATTGGAGAAGAAGAAATCAAAAAAAAGTAATTAAAATTTATAAATAGTGAATAAAATTCAAATTGTATCCGATGCTATAGTACAACAAGTGGAAATATCGGTGGCTGGTTCAAAGCTGGAGTTTCTGCAGTAGGAATTGGAAGTTAATTAATTGGATTAACAGGGATTATGTTACTATTGAATCGGAAACAAAAAAGGTTTTGAATTTAATTCAATCAATAAAATAAAACATTTATTGATTTTCAGGTTATGATGTTTTATAAGCCGAAAGCCAATTCAAAAAGCACCAATTTTAGCCTGAATAATATCTTTCAGTGAAAATAGGCTAATGTAAATAGTTTTTTGCGGTGCAAGTAAATATTGACCAGATCGAATACAAAAGTAAGCCATCTTAACAATWGGAAGTGAGAATTCAGTTTTCAAATCTTTGAAGAAGATTTGAAAACTGAATTTCTGGCAACACGCCAATTTGGAAAAACCCATCTGATGAAGAGGATGTCGTTCGTTTATTAGGTAATTTCGAGGGATAGATTTTCGAGGGAGTTTTTTTATCTGACAAATTTACGTTGACTATTTATGGTTATATAATTGGAGATGAATTTCACCCTTAAATCAAAATTAAAATTTCCTATTATTGAAATCTCCTTTTTAATTGAGTAATTTTGATAGTCAAAAAATAGGACTGAATTTATTTTAAAGTAGTTGGAATAATAAAAGCAATGAAAATGAAACAATTAATATGGTTCCTGTTTTTTTTAGTTACCTCTTTCTCTTATGCCCAATTTTCAAATTTAAAATTCGAAAATCTTGATACGTCAAAAGGACTTTCGAGCAGTACCTGTCTTGATGTTTTTCAGGATCGCGAAGGGTTTTTATGGTTTGGAACCATAGATGGTCTCAATAAATATAATGGGTACGAATTTGAAGTTTACCGTACTGTTTTAAATGATTCACATTCAATCAGCAATAATAGAATAAATGCCATAACGGAAGATGGTTATGGCCGTTTATGGATTGGAACTGATAATGGATTAAATGTTTTTGACAAGAATACAGAGAGATTCTATAAGATTGATTTGTATCCGACAAAGGCAGGTGAAGCTAATTTTAGAGAAGTTATCAATGCTCTTTTGTATGATAAAAAAACTAACACCCTCTGGGTAGCTTCAAAAAAAGGCGTTATTAAATTAGTGTTGGATAGTACAGGAGCTGGTTCTTATGACAAAATTAAGTTTAAATATTATGTAAATAAGCCGAATGACAAGGCTTCAATTGACAGCAACGATGTTACTAATGTTATAAATGACAGTAAGGGAAATGTTTGGGTTGGAACTAAAGGCAGTCATTTGCACCGATATAATTCAAAGGCTAATAATTTTGCAAGATTCTCCATAGATTTTGAAGGCAATGAGTATTTGAATCATTTGCCAAAACAAATTTTAATAGACAAAGAGGGTAATTTTTGGATTGGAAATGACTTGTCTCACTTGTTTTTGTTTGATGTTGAAAAAAACGTTTTTAAAAATGTCTCTCCTTTAAATAAAAGAGTCCCTATTTTTCATCTTTTTCAAGACAAAAAAGGTATTGTCTGGATTTCTACGGACGGTGATGGGATATTTTTAATGGATAAAAAGAAAGGTTTACTGCAACACTTGACACATAATCCAAATAATCCTTTTTCATTATCCAACAATCAGCCTTCGAAAGTTTTGGAGGATAAAAATGGGATTTATTGGATCACTTCATACAACAGCGGGGTTAGCAAATTGGCGATATCTAAATCCTCATTCGGGCATTATTTTTATAAACCGGAAAGCAATGAAGGCTTGAGTGCCAAAACTGCACAATCTGTTCTGGAGGACGACAAAAAGAGAATTTGGATTGGCACTGACGGAGGAGGTTTGAATCTTTTTGATGAAAAGAAAGGCACTTTTAAACATTTCATGGCAAAGTCTGGGAATCCAAATTCCTTGAGTTCTGATAAAATTACATATCTGTTGAAGGGCAGTAATAATATCCTTTGGGTATGTACGTGGGATGGCGGTTTGAACAAGTTTGAAACCGATAAAGGAATAGCTAAATCGTATCAATACAATCGAAATAATCTTTTTTCAATAGGCCAGAATACAGTCTGGTATGCCGAAAAGGATTCCCAAAACAGATTATGGCTGGGAACATCAACAGCAGGCTTAAATTTGTTTGATCCCATTACTGAAAAATTTTACCAATACAAGAATATTCCGGGGGATCCAAAAAGCATCATAAGCAATTTTGTCTTTTCACTTTTTATTGATTCAAAAAACAGGCTATTCACAGGTACTGCACAGGGATTATGTTATACGGAGTTGGCCAAACTCAAAGGAAGGGTACCTGAAAAGATACCATTCACGGAAATTAAAATAAAAAATATTCTAGGAAACCGCGTTAATCATATCATCGAGGATTATAGGCAAAACATTTGGGTTGGAACCGATATCGGATTGTATGAGCTTGATTCCAATTTGAATTTGAAACATTCCTATTCTTCCTTGAATGGGCTGCCCAATAATTTAGTTGTGGGTATTCAAGAAGACAATAATCGGAATTTATGGATTACAACCAAAGGTGGTTTATCGCTACTTAACACAAGAACACGAGCGTTTAAAAATTTTAATGTGCATGATGGGTTACAAGGCATAGAATTTCAAAGTAAGTCTATAAGTAAAACCCAAGACGGCCGCATCATTGTGGGCGGTATAAATGGCTTTAATATTTTTAATCCGGATAGTATTTCTTTGAAATCAAATGTTGTAAGTCCGGTTATTACAGAAATTAGATTATTTAATAAAAGGGTAAATCCAGGCGATACTCTAAAGGGGAGGATACTGTTAAAAGAATCGGCAAGTATTGCTAAAGAAATAGAACTTAAATATAACGAGGGATACATTTCTTTTGGTTTTGTTGCTCTAAATTACCAAAATCCGGAACGGGTTAAATATGCCTACAGGATGAATGGGCTGGATGAAAATTTTATTAATGCAGGTAATACCAGGATTGCAAATTATTCTAATTTAGAGCCAGGCACTTATACTTTTGAAGTCATGGCTTCTATAGACGGCCAGTGGGAACAGGCGAGAAGATCTGCTTTAAAGGTTACTGTGTTGTCGCCTCCTTGGAAAACTTGGTGGGCTTACAGTATTTATATTTTGGCTTTTGTTTCGGCACTTTGGTTCTCCGTATATTATTATACCAAGAAGGTAAGGGAAGACAAAGAGCAGGAATTAGACCAAATGAAGTTAAACTTTTTTATCAATGTTTCGCATGAGTTTAGGACACCACTGACATTAATTTTAAATCCTGTTGATAAAATTCTTTCAGCTTACAATGATCCTGAAGAAGTCAAGAAATCAGCACTGATTATACAAAGAAGCAGCAGGCGCCTGCTGCATCTTGTCAATCAGCTTCTTGATCTCCGGAAAATGGATCTTGGAAAAACGCCATTGGAAATTACCAATATAAATATCGTAAAGTTCAGTAAAGACGTTTTTTTGCTGTTTGAAGATTTGGCAAAGGCAAAAGGTATTCGGTTTGTGTTTGATTCTCCTAAAAAAGAATTTTACGGAATGTTCGATCCTGATAAAATTGAAAAAATTCTAACTAATCTTCTGTCAAATGCTGTCAAATTTACAGAGAAAGGGGGCACAATAAAATTGTCGATTTCTGAATTAAACAGAAAAAAAACGGAGCCTTTATTGTGGTTTTTTAGAAAATCAAAATTAGAAAGGGAGGTTGAAATTCGTGTTTCAGATACAGGAATAGGTTTTAAAAAAGAAGAATTAAAAGAAGTTTTTCAACGATTTTTTCATCCAGACAGCTCCAATACCGGAACAGGAATTGGATTGAATTTTATCAAGAGCTTGGTTGAATTGCATAAAGGAGAAATTTTAGTAGAAAGTCAGTATCAAGTGGGAACTGTCTTTATAGTAAGATTGCCTGCGGATCTGCCACTTGAGAAAAAACAATCCGCTAATTTTTATCAAGCAGGCAGTTATCAAATAGACCAGAACTCAATAGCATCAACCGAGTATGAAATTGCTATATCGAATGAAGAGGATGATATAGTTGCTTCGGATTTAGATAAAGGAAACCGTCCGGTGGTGCTCATTGTTGAGGATAATAAGGAGTTGCGTAATCATCTCAAAAACGAATTGAGTAACCAGTTTCACATTAAGGAGGCGGCTAATGGGCTTATTGGATTGGAAATGATTAAAAAATACTATCCTGATATTGTAATTAGTGATGTGATGATGCCTGAGATGGATGGTTTTGAATTGTGTAGACAGGTTAAAAATGACATAGAAACGAGTCATATCCCAGTTGTGTTATTGACTGCAAGAAGTCTTGAAGAAGACAGAATAGAAGGCTATGATACCGGTGCCGATGAATATTTATCCAAACCATTTAACATAAATGTTCTAAAAGCGCGAATTAAAAACCTGCTCGAAGCAAGAAAAAGAGCTAAAGAACGTTTTGCCTCTATTGGCAGAATATTGCCTTCCAGCGAAATAGCTACAAACACTATAGATGAAATGTTTTTGGACAAAACCACCAAAATCGTTTTGGAGAATATCTCTGATCCTGATTTTGCATTAGAGGACATTATAAAAGAATTGGGATTGGGCAGGTCTCAGTTTTATAGAAAAATCAGTTCCATTACGGGACAAAATCCAAGTAATTTTATTCGGACTATCCGATTAAAATATGCTTCAGAATTATTATTGAGTAAACAGTATTCTATCAAGGAACTGACTCATTTGTGCGGTTTTAATTCTTCTGCTTATTTTACCAAAACCTTTAAAGAGCTTTTTGGTTTAACACCTACCCAGTATGTTGAACAAAAACAGGATCAATAATTTCTAATTGTCTTTCTTTGTTGATAGAGGATAATTAATGTTTAATTTTTGTCAGTCCGAAGTTTATTCTTTTTAAAGAATCAAACTTCGGACTGACTTTTTAATTATGATTCCCAATAGCTTATTCCCTTCCTGTTTTAGAATATATATCCTTTTGAATTTTTGCTTTACATCATCAAAATAGTAGCAGAAACAGAATTCATACTACCCTTTTTTATCTTGATTTATGGGATTGCCTCTGTTTTTTATTTGATAATATTTTATCTTTAAAAATGTATTATAAATAAAAAAAGTGCTATTTTTTTTACTTATAGCTAAAAAAGAACGATAATTTATGCAGAATGAATTATAATTTATCTTTTAATTAAGTTGTTTAGGGTAATTTTGATATGTTGATAAATCAATAAATTATTAATCTAAGGTTAATACATTATGAACTGTCAATAAGTTTATAGGTATCGGTATTTATAGTTATGAGAAAGCTTAAACGTGCTGGATTTTAATTTCTTTAGCGGGTGGGGTTTGGAACTCAAAATATAAATCTTGGTTAGTTTGCTGTTTTTTTACATAGCTGTTTCTGATAGATTATCGGTAGCCATATACCAAAATGAGAAGTCAATTTAATAATAACACATAATTGCAAGAGTCTAAATGATTTATTTAAAAAATTAATTGTTTAAGTTCAACTTTAAATGACGAATTAACCTTAATTAACCTTAAATATGATTGAAAAAATGAGAAAAAAGTACCAGATTCCTAATTTACTCAGTAAAAAAGGGGGTCTAATTGTGTTATCCATGGCACTGGTGTCTACAAACTTGGTGCAGGCCAAAGAAAATACTATTAAATCTAGTATAGAGGTCAGAATGGTTGCAGGACAAGAAAAAATTGTTACAGGAAAGGTAATTTCTTCTGAAGATAAGAATGGAATTCCGGGTGTTACTATTGTTGTAAAAGGAACAAAAAAGTCTGTTGTTACAGATTTTGATGGTAGTTATAAGATTGAAGTTAGTTCTGATGATGACGTATTGGTGTTTTCTTTCGTTGGTTTGGTTCAGCAGGAAATCAAAGTAGGAGCTAGATCAGTAATTGATATAACCATGGCATCCATTTCTGAGAACCTTACAGAAGTAATTGTAGTAGGATATGGTTCGCAGAAGAAAAAAGATCTTACTGGTGCTGTTACGATGGTGAAAGCAAAAGATATTAACGGTATCAGAGGTGGTAATGCTGCGGAAGCGCTACAAGGAAAAAGTGGTTTAACTGTAGTGTCATCTGGAGCACCGGGTGCAAGTCCTGTAGTTAGGATTCGTGGTATCGGTACCAACAGCGATTCTTCTCCGCTCTATGTAGTAGACGGTATGATGACAAATGATATAGCTTGGCTAAATCCTAAAGATGTTGAATCAATGAGTGTATTGAAAGATGCTTCGGCTACGGCTATTTATGGTTCCAGAGGTGCAAATGGGGTAATCATGGTTACAACAAAAAAAGGAAAATTGGGGAAAAGTATTATTTCCTATTCAGGAAGTGTAGGTAGTCAATTTGTCCTTGATAATTACAAGGTAGCCAACGGAAGTCAGTATGCAGCGCTGATGAATACGGTTGCTTCCTCGGCCGGGCTGGCACAGCCCTACCCAAATCCTTCGCAGTATGGAAAAGGAACCGACTGGATGGACGAAATCAGCAAGGCGGGCTTGATGAGCGATCATCAGATATCTGCTTCAGGAAGCACTGAAAATGTAGGCTACAATATAAGCTTAGGGTATTTTGAACAGAAAGGGGTTTGGAATAATACAGGTTATAACCGTTTGACCTTGCGAATCAATAATGACTACAAACTGAACAGCAAGATAAAAATCGGGCATAATTTCAATCTCAGTAACGCAAATGCAGGTCAGGGATTGACTTATAGAACAGTACGTTCCGTTCTTTCAGGCTCACCGCTTATTACGCCTAAAAACGATCAGGGAAAATGGAATCCGATGCAGAACAATGATCTCATTAATCCTGTTGCGGAATTAGAATTTAATAAGGACGCTAATACAAATGATCTTCGTTTTGTAGGGGACTTATGGGGAACATGGGACATTATAGACGGACTTCAGTTTAAGACATCCTTTGGAGAAGACTGGATGTTCACAAGATTTGACCAGTTCCTGCCGCAGTACAGCATAAACCCTTCATTCCAATTTAATAATCCAAACAGCTATACGGAAAACTATAGTACTAATAATACATGGTTATGGACCAATACAGTAACTTATGATAAAAAATTTAATGAAAACAATCGTCTAAACCTGCTTGTAGGCCAGAGTTCAGAAGAGACCCAGTTGCGTGGCCTGGGAGCAACAGGCAAAAAATATGCGGTGGATAATCTGGATTATGCTTCTATATATTCTGCCAGTATAAATAACAGGACTGTAAATGCATTTCTGCCTGCAAAATCATCAAGAGCATCGTTTTGGTTCAGAACGAATTATGCATTGAAGGATCGTTATTTGTTTACGGCAACTATCCGCGCCGACGGTTCCTCAAAATTCGGTCCAAACAACAGATGGGGTTATTTCCCTTCTGCAGCTTTAGGTTGGAGAATCAGTGAAGAAAGTTTCCTAAAACAGCTAAGCTGGCTTGATAATTTAAAAATAAGAGGAAGCTGGGGGATGACTGGTAATGATAAAATTTTTAATAACGTGGCTTATGCTTTAGTAACACAGAGCGATGAATTTCATGCGATTTTCAATAATCAGGTAAACCCTGCGGCTGGTATTGTAAATGATTATAATCCTAATGTAAAATGGGAGAACAATGTTCAGGCTGATTTGGGTATCGAAATGAGCGCATTGGATAAGAGACTTACTTTTGAATTTGATTATTTTAACCGAAAAACAGAAGATTTACTATTGATATTGCCTATACAGGGCGGTTCTGTGGGTATAGCTCCAACATACAGTAATGCTGGTTCTGTACAAAATAAGGGGTATGAGGTAATGTTAGGATGGCAGGATAGCAAAAATGATTTTAAATATGGAGTAAGCTTCACTGGAAGTTCTTTTAAAAATGAAGTTGTTGACTGGAATGGCATTACTACCACCAACACAGCATTCTCTACAAATTTACAAACCAGAATACAGGAAGGTCAGCCTTTCAATTATTTCTACGGCTACAAAACCCAAGGGATTTATCGCACACAAGCCGATATTGACAGCTGGAATGCTTATGCAGTAAGCAAAGGAAAGGCAGCTTACCATACAGCCGCGAAATTAGGAGATTTGATTTATGTGGATACTAATGGTGATGGTCAGATAACTTCGGCTGACCAGACTAATATTGGAAGTCCGTTCCCTAAATTTACAGGAAGTATTGCTTTGAATGCAGAATATAAAAATTTTGATTTTAATTTAGATTTTACTGGAAGTTTTGGGGCAAAGGTGATGAATAACTCTTATAACGATTTTACTTCGCCTAACAATAACATGCATACAGACTGGTTGGATTCATGGACCCCTGATAATACCGGAGCAGCTATGCCGCGTCTGGCTGCAGGATCTGTAAACATGAACAGAACCATCGATATTATGGTATTTAGCGGAAACTATGTGAAATTGAGAAGTGCAACACTTGGTTATACGTTGCCGGATTCAGTTACTGAAAAAATAGGAATAAGCAAATTACGATTTTATTTTACAGGAGCCAACCTGTTATATTTTACTAAGTACAAAGGTTTTACTCCGGAATTGGCTGATGGGCTTGATTATAATTCTTTTCCTATCTCAGGCAGTATGCAATTTGGTATGAACCTTAATTTTTAATTAACAATAAAATTCATTAAGTATGAAAAAGCTAAAATATGTATTAACCATTGCAGGATTAAGCCTTTTGGTTTCCTGTGATGAATTCCTGGATGTTACTCCTGAGGCTCAGCTGACTACTGATGTTTATTTTTCTGATGAACAAAGTATAAATGACGCCCTTAACAGGGTATATTCTTCAGTTAACTGGCGTTTCTTCAGGTTAGGAACCATGTATTTTACATCACATGAATTTTCTTCCGATGATGTGAAAATGAACACTGCTGATGTCAACTTTACCTCAGCTTATACCTTTACCAATAGCCCTTCTAATATATATATAGAGCGTCTTTGGGAAAGATGGTATCAGTATCTTAATGACTGTAATCAGGTATTAAAGCTGGCAAGTAATTATAATGACAGTAAAGCTTTACAGTACAATGCGCAGGCACGTTACTTTAGAGCATATTGGCATTTTGATCTGGTAAATGTTTTTGGAGATGTGGTGATACGTGACCATGTACCAACTACGGACGAATTTAATATTCCTAAAAGCCCGCAGGAAGATGTTTACAAACTTATCATCAGTGATCTTGAATATGCTGTAGAGAATCTGCCTACCAGACAGGAATGGGGAGCCAGTAACCTTGGGCGGGTTACCAAAGGTACAGCATTGGGATTATTGGCTAAAGTTTATCTATACAGACAGGATTATAGCAATGCTTATAAATATGCAAAACAACTGGTTCAGAGCGGTGAATACAGTCTTGATCCCAGCTACAGAAATCTATTCTCTATAGACGGCAAATATTCTGTTGAAAGTATGATGCCAGGGCATTACATTTATCAGAATATTGCGGGGCGTACCAGAAATCCTTATGTAGAATTCCAGGGAATACCGGGATCGGGTCTTGGAAGTGCATTTTTTGCTCCATCTGATGATTTAGTGAACAGTTATGAAGTTAATGATCCACGTAAAGCCGCTTCTATTTTTAACAAGGGTGAAACAGTTGAAGGTTATACAGGTACCCTCAATTGGGCTTCCGGGTTTCAATATGCAAATAAAAAAGTTATTTGGCCAGCTACACAATGGCCTGATGCAGATTTTTTTAAGCAGCAACTTAATCTTCCATTTCTGCGTTATGCCGATTTATTACTTATTTATGCAGAAGCAGCGAATGAATTAGGTAATAGCGGAGATGCACTTAATGCGCTGGAGCAGGTGCGTTTTAGAGCTCGTGGCAATAAAACGTTCTTACAGGCTGGGGTACTGCCACAAATTACAGAAACTGATAAGGCTAAATTGCGCCAGATTATTTGGAAAGAACGAAGAGTAGAACTTGCTATTGAAGGTAACCGTTGGTTTGATTTAGTTCGCTATGAAAAAGTTGTTCCAGGTTATACCACCAATATTATGAACAATTTAGGCAGATCCAATTTTAATTATGCTAAGAACAGTAAATTTCCAATTCCGTCTACATTTGTTACAAATTCAAACGGTGTTTTGATACAAAATCCTAATTGGCAATAGTTTTTAAAAATGGCCGCTGTCCGACCAATTTAATTACTTTTTTGGTGTCAGTTATAGATTTGATTTTCTTGTCAGTCCAAGGTTTATTCTTTGTAAAAGGATCAAACTTCGGATTCCAAATGTGAATTGTGTATTTTTAATTAGATAATGATTTCATAATGCATAGTTTCTTAATAAGAACAAATTCAGCAGGAAAATAAAACTGCTAAATAAAAATCGGCTAGGTTCAGAGTTAATTTTGAACCTAGCTGATTTTAAATTTATGCTTTATGCATAAAAAATGATTACAAGTAAAAGCGCTAAAATAACAATGAATAAAATAAAACGATCCATTGTGAAAGTAAAACATAAAAGTATGCTCCTGATGTTTTGCAGTATCTTAATGTCAAGTGTGGCTTTTGGACAGGAGAAGGCTAAAGGGAAATTGGCTGACAAGCCTGTATTCAGTGATCCAATCTATGATGGTGCGGCTGACCCTGTAATTATCTGGAACAAAAAGGAGAAAAAATGGTTTATGTTTTATACCAATCGTCGTGCGGCGGATATGACTCAGGAGGGATCAAAATGGGTGCACGGAACACGAATTGGGATTGCAGAATCGATCGATGGAGGAGCAAACTGGAAGTATCGGGATACTGCGAACATTAAATATCATCCAACTCTCGAATATACCCATTGGGCGCCWGATGTGTTTGAACATAAAGGAGTGTATCATATGTATCTTACTTATGTGCCAGGGGTTTTTGCCAGTTGGGATCATCCCCGYGAAATCATTCATCTTACTAGTAAAGATCTTTTGAACTGGGATTATAAATCTACCTTGAAATTGGTTAATGATCATGTTATAGATGCAACAGTTTATCARTTGCCAAATGGTAYTTGGCGGCTTTGGTATAATAACGAAAAAGATGGAAAATCTATTTATTATGCAGATAGTAAAAATCTTGAAAACTGGGATCTAAAAGGAAGAGTAATTGAAGATAGAGGAGAAGGACCRAAAGTTTTTCGCTGGAAAGGAAAATACTGGATGTTGGTTGATAACTGGTCCGGTATGAGTTTTTATTATTCCGATGATGCAGCCACTTGGACGAAACAGCAAGGTGAAAGGATTCTGGAGCTTCCAGGAAAAGGAAAGGAAGATCAGGCTATTGGCGGTCATGCGGATGTGGTAGTTTCAGGTGACCGTGCTTTCGTATATTATTTTACTCATCCTGGCAGAGTTACGACAAAATTTGCAGACAATGTTGAAACTCGCCGCAGTGTAATTCAGGTAGCTGAACTGGAATATAAAGACGGGGTAATAACTGTGGACAGGGATAAGCGTGTTTACATAGAATTAGAAAAACGAGGAATTAACAGAAGAAAATAAAGGACAATAATAATTACACCCAACGGGTTAAAATAAAGTATAATGAGTTCAAAATTAGTTATTGGAATTCTGTTGTCAGGATTTTTAAATTTATCGGCACAGGTTACAAATAGGGGGATAAATACAGCAAGAAATAACACCGATATTTCCCAGGATAATCGAAATTTATTAAAATTATGGTATGATAAACCAGCTGTAAAGTGGGTTGAAGCCTTGCCTATTGGTAACGGGCAGATAGGAGCAATGGTATTTGGCGGAGTGGAAAAAGAACTGATTCAACTCAACGAAGGTTCATTTTGGTCAGGTGGCCCGATGCAAAAGAATGTTAATCCTGAAGCCAATCAATATCTTCAATCGATCCGTGAGGCATTGAAAAATAATGATTATCAACTTGCCACTAATTTATGTAAAAAAATGCAGGGTTATTTTAGTGAAAGTTTTTTGCCATTGGGTGATTTGGTCATTAAGCAAAATTTTAAAGGAGTTCAGCCAAAGCAATATTATAGGGATTTAAGTCTGAACAACGCATTATCGACAAGCCGTTTTACTGTAAATGGTATTGAATACATGCGTGAAACTTTTATTTCTGCCCCAAATAATGTAATGGCAATTCGAATCACGGCATCCAAGCCAAAATCCCTTACGCTTGACATCAATTTGAGCAGTCCTTTATCTAAATCAGTACTTACTAAAAGTAATGATCAGTTAGTCATAAATGGAAAAGCGCCAAGTCGTGTTGATCCAAGTTATTATAATCTTAAAGGACGTGAACCCATTTCATGGGCTGATACAACAGGATGCAATGGAATGCGTTTTCAATCTAATCTAAAAGCGGTACTTAAAGGAGGTTCTGTAAAAGTAGATACTGATGGTCTTCATATCCGCAATGCTTCAGAGGTAATTCTTTATCTAACTGCAGCGACCAGTTTTAATGGATTTGATAAATGTCCTGATTCACAAGGAAAAGATGAAAAAGCGATTGCTTCAAATCTGTTGAATGAAGCATTAAAATTATCGTACAATAATTTAAAAAAGAAACATCTTGATGATTTTCAGAAGTATTTCAATCGGGTAAGTCTTGATCTGTCAGAAAATAAAACTGACGCTAATCAGCTATCATTGCCTTCTGATGAGCGTCTCAAAGCGTATTCTAAAGGAGTCTCTGACCCTCAGTTAGAACAGCTTTTTTACCAATACGGTCGTTATTTACTAATTTCATCTTCTCGTTCAGGAGGCCGTCCAGCTAATTTGCAAGGCATTTGGAATAAAGAATTACGTGCGCCATGGAGTTCTAATTACACGATTAATATCAATACCCAAATGAATTATTGGTTGGCAGAACAAACCAATCTTTCTGAGATGCACGAACCCTTACTGGATTGGATTACTGATTTGTCTAAATCAGGGAGGATTGCCGCAAGTGAATATTATAAGGCCAGAGGTTGGGTCGCACATCATAATTCTGATATTTGGGGATTGAGTAATGCTGTTGGCAATAAGGGAGATGGCGCTCCAACCTGGGCCAATTGGTATATGGGCGGAACTTGGCTTTGCCAACACCTTTGGGAACATTATAGTTACACTGGAAATAAAGAATTTTTAAGAGAAAAAGCTTATCCAGTGATGAAAGAGGCTGCTCTCTTTTGTTTTGATTGGCTGATAGAAAAAGATGGCTTTCTGGTAACCGCTCCATCTACATCTCCAGAAAATGAATTTCGTGTGAATGGAAAAAATTATGGCGTAACAGTTGCTTCAACGATGGATATGTCTATTTGTCGGGACTTGTTCACTAATCTTATTGAAGCTTCTAAGGTCCTTAATATTGATGCTGATTTCCGCGATCAATTGATTGAAAAACGAGCAAAACTGCTTCCTCCTAAAATCGGAAGCAAGGGACAATTAATGGAGTGGAATGAAGAGTATGAAGAGGCAACACCACATCAAAGACACGTTTCTCATTTGTTTGGATTACATCCCGGACATGAAATTTCACCATTAAAAACTCCCGAATTAGCTGAAGCTGCTAAAAAAACCTTAGAAATTAGAGGTGACGAAGGGACAGGCTGGAGTAAGGCTTGGAAAATAAATTTTTGGGCAAGATTACGTGATGGCAATCATGCTTATAAAATGCTACGCGATATTTTACAGTATACCGATAAGGAGGAAGGCGGCGTAACCGGTGGAGGTACTTACCTTAATTTTTTTGATGCCCACCCGCCTTTCCAAATTGACGGAAATTTTGGAGCAACTGCCGGTATGACCGAAATGTTGCTGCAAAGCCAGGAAATAGATGTAAATGCTGAACAAGCTAATCATGATTTATATATAGTTGACATATTGCCAGCATTACCAGATTCTTGGGTAAATGGTTCTGTTAAAGGTCTCAGAGCTCGTGGCGGTTTTGAGGTAGATATTGTTTGGGAGAACAAACAAATGAAAACAGTAACTATAAAAAGCGTTGGTGGTACTGTGTGTAAAATTCGTTATAATGGGAAAATTGTTGATTTCATTTTTCAAAAGAATCAGATAAGAATTTTGTCACCTGAGGATTTCAAATAGAATTTTGCTGATCTAATTCTGCATCATAAAAAAATATTAATGAAGAATCCAAAATGATTTTAATCAAATGAAATTCTATCCAAAATAAGGTTCTGTATCTCACTTATCTTATGTGCAGTAATGACAGGATATAGTCAACAAAAAACAAATGCGCAAAACATAAAGAATAAACTACAAATAAATATAATTCTTGCCTATTTGTTTATTTTACAGCAGCAGATAAAGAGTAAAATCGATTTGCACTGAGCTATGATGAATATAATTTTAAAGTATTAAATCACAATCAAACTATTTTAAGTTCAGAGAAGATTAGTGAAAGCGGGGGAATTCGCGATCCTCATATTATGCGTACGCTTAATGGCAAAGCATTCTACATGGTGGCTACAGATATAGTAGCCACCAAAGGATGGGATTCAAACCAGGGAATGGTGTTGCTGAAATCAACTAATTTGATAGACTGGAAATTCAGTAAAGTCAATGTTTCCAATACATTTTTAGAGTTTAAATCAGTAAATTTTGATAGATGCATCAAACATCTTTGAAAAGGTACTCTTGAATAAACTTTTTTGATTGCTATTATAGATGATTTGTCTCCATCAGAAGTAATGTTTTTCATTTTAATTCCCAGATTTAATGAATTTTGCAAGCCTTCTGCAATATGTTCTCCATTAGTCATTCTATAAAGCTGTGTTGACTTTAAATGAAAAGTTTCTGTAAACCTAAAAGTTACTTTTATTATACCTAAGATTCAAGTGAGATTTTATCAAATGTGTCTTTGCTGATTATCCAATTCTTGAACCAAATTTCCTTATTAGAATCTGAAACAGATTTATTGTTAGAGGTGAATAATTGGCTGCAATCTTTATATTTAAGTAGCAGTTTGTTTTCTCTTATTCCCTATTTTATTGTTTGAAGACTTTTAAACGCTGGGCAATGCTTTTTTTTTTTTTTTTTTGAGTTTTGCATAAATAAAAAAGTTTATTKAAACGAATTTCAATAAACTTTCGGGAACATTATATTTTATAATACTTCACAGCATTTTCACCAACCATTTTTGACGATTAAGCCTTTTTTAAACTTGAGTTAAGTTTTTAACTATTTGAATTACAGTAGTTTTAATTCTGTGGGGGGTTAAATAATAGGTGTAGAATAATTGCACATATTTTTTTTGTCCGTCGCAGTGGACTATATATTTTAATTAAATTGATTTAGTCCCTACGGGATAAATGACTTTAACGCATTGATACTACTACTATATTAAATCCTTACGGAATAAACAATAATCGAACTCAGGCTTAATAGTATTCTGAATTATCTTTTTTAAAAACATAACACTAATTCTGTAGTTGATTTTTAGTTCTGATTTTTCAAAAATTATACCAAGAAGAATAATTACAGTAAGAAAAATGTTTTTTTTATTTCATTCATAAAGTTCTACTTTTTTTTCATAATTCATTTTTTTTTGAACTAATTATTTTGGTATCAATAATAATGTGGAAAATATAGTTTTTGCGTAATTAATTTGAAATGATAATTAAGCGAATTATTCAGTCTTTTTTTAAATGCAATCTGCAAAATAAGAAAAACCCGTATTTTCTCTTAATTTACTGGAATAATGGGTTATAATTTATGCATAATGGATGATAATTTATAAGTTAAAAAGGCTATTGTTTGTAACATTGACAAATCAAATCAGTTCTCTCAAACGTAATAGTAAGCAAAACTAATTTCATATTACTTCTGTTTTTTCTACTCTAGAAATTATAAAGGGTAAATCATAAATAAATGAATTTTAGTAAGAACATATCAATCTGATAAAAAATATACTGATTAAATGAATTTTTATTATTCAGTAAAAAAATAGTAAGACTAAACACAGAATAGGAATCTGTTTTACATATAAAAGAATAGAGGATGTGATTAGGATTCGAAGAAACAAATTTGGTTAGTTTGTGTTAGTTACATGACAGCTGCCGATAGTTATTATTGGCAGTTGTAAACCAAATTCTAAAGCAGCCTAAATTATTTAGATGAATTTAAAAGTTATTCAAATGGAAAATTTTGTAAAAATTAAAGATATAATATCAATTAGTGATTACTCAAGAGTTCGCAAGCATAAGCAGATTGTTGATTCTGTTATGAGTGCTACTCGAATGGGGTCTTTGAGTTTTAACGACAAATTGCCATCGGTAAATGAATTGGCGTTTGATCATAATGTTTCAAGAGATACGGTTGTAAGGGCTTATGCTTTTTTAAAAGAGAATAATATTATAGAATCTATACCTGGCAAAGGATACTATCTAAAGTTAGCATCTAATGATTTAAAATTAAAAGTTTTTTTATTGTTTAATAAGCTAAGTTCATGCCAAAAGAAAATTTTTGATGCTCTAACAAGCATTCTTAATGAGTTTGCGATAATTGATTTTTATGTATATCAAAATGATTATGCGCAGTTTAAAAAACTGATATTAAACAGTAAGTCGAAAGACTACACACATTATATTTTAAATGCACATTTTGATGATGGAGACCAAGATGTCGTTGAATTTATCAAAAATGAAATTCCATTGAAAAGGCTTATTATGCTTGATAAAAAAATGGACAAACTCGGTGAAGTTGCCTGTGTTTATCAGGATTTTGAAAGTGATATTATTTCTGCTCTAGTAGAATTAAATCCATTACTAAAAAAATATAAGGCAATTAAGTTAGTATTTCCTGAAAAAAGCCATTTGCCTCAAGGAATAAAAACTGGATTTTTCAAATTTTGCAATGAGTTTAAATATGATTGGGGTATCGTTGAAGATGCAATTAATGAAAAATTAGAAAAACGCACAGTATATATTAATGTTGAAGAAAATGACCTGATACATCTTATAAAACAAATAAAAAGCAATGATTTTGTAATAGGTGAAGATATTGGTATTATTTCCTATAACGATTCTTCTTTAAAAGAGGTTTTGCTTGACGGAATTACTGTTATTTCATCTGACTTTGATCAATTAGGCAAGCAGGCTGCTCATATGGTTTTAAAAAATAGAAAAGAGCAAATTCGGAATGGGTTTGGTGTTTTTGTCAGGAACTCATTGTAGTGTTTAATGTAATGGCTGACAGAACGGTATGTTAAAGGCAGCGTATGATTGCCTAATTGCTTCAATATTATTTTTCAATCAATCGTAATAGTTCATAACAGTGTTGCGAATTCTTATTTGTACTGTTGCAAAATTATGGCTGTTTTCAATAGATAGAAGAGGATAGTTTGAATAAAATATGAAAATAAATAACCAAAAGAAGAAAAATTATTAACCAAAATGAATTGTTTTATGAACAGACCAAAAATCATTCAGCATAAGCTGAAATTTTTATCAAAACCAACTTTGTTAGTGTTATTATTAGGAAGTAGTGTGGTAGGTGAAGTGTACGCTACGAATTCTGATAGTTCTGTTAACCTAAGTTTGAATGCTGCTAGGCTAGAAAGTGTGCAGCAAAATATTACGATAACGGGGAAAGTAGTTTCTGCCGATGATAATATGGGGATACCCGGAGTTAACGTTTCCATAAAAGGCGTTAAAGGTGGTACGGTTAGTACTGATTTTGATGGGGGATATGTTATAAATGTTTCGTCACCCGATGCAGTATTAGTATTTAGCGAGATTGGTTTTAAAACCCAGGAAGTTAAAGTGGGGGCGCAAAGAGTAATCAATGTGAAATTAGCAGCAGATGTTTCTAAATTAAATGAAGTAGTAGTTGTAGGGTATGGAACCCAAAAAAGAGCAACGTTAAGTGGAGCGGTAGAAATTATAAGTTCTAAGGTATTTGAAGATCGTGCGGTTACAAACGTAGGTTTGGCACTTCAAGGACAAACACCTGGTTTAGTTGTTACCAGAAGCTCTTCCCGACCAGGAAATGAGGGGTTGTCATTCGCTATCCGTGGTGCCTCTTCAGTCAATGGGTCTGAACCATTGATTATTGTAGATGGAGTACCGGTATTAAATGCTCAATCTTTTCAAAATATGAATCCTGATGATATAGAAAGTATCTCGGTTTTAAAAGACGGTTCCGCTGCTATTTATGGTTCCCGTGCATCTAATGGGGTTGTTTTAGTAACTACTAAAAGGGGGAAAGGAAAGATTAAAGTAAACTTTAATACCAATCTTCGTTTTGTTACTAATGGTCTGGTTGGCTATTCACCTACTATGCAGGAATATGCTACGATGTGGTTAGAGGCCAACAAGGAAGAAACTACACCGAACTGGTGGATTTGGGGTAATAAAGATAATCTGTTAAACATGCAGAAGGGAGTTGAAGGGAAATACGATCTTTTTGGTACAGATTTCTTTATATTCAATGCAAACCGTATTGAAGAAATGTTTTCTACCCGCTATTCCTACCAGCATAACTTGAGTGTTTCTGGTGGAGACGATAAATCGACTTACCGTTTATCTTTGGGTTTTGCAGATAATCAGGGTAATTTGGCAACGGCTTATGATGGTCAGAAACAGTTAAATGCCCGTTTTAATTATGACTTCAATGTGTCGGAAAGATTAAAATTGGAATCAAGCATTAGTATTGTCAATACTAATACAGGTCAGCCTTCTAAAGGGTTAGGAAACATACTTTATTCAACAGATATGCCTTTCTACCCAGCAAAAAATCCGTATGGACAATGGTTTGCTCCTTTTAACGGGATTGATGGTGGCGCTATTAAAAATTCCGCTGCAACCACTTCCGATGGGGGCAGGTATGAAAAAAAACAATTAACTGGTCGCGTAGATTTGAAAGGAACCTATAAAATATGGAACGGAATTTCTATAGAAGGCTTGGCTTCCATTCAAAATGAGCGGTTTAATCATGAAAGATATGTGGTTCCTGTAAGATTATATGATTGGTATGGGAATCCTAAAGGCAATGCTTATCAAACCGATGGAATTAACAATGTTTATGAAACCAGTGCAGAGTCAAAATTTTACCATTATTATCAGGCATTATTACGCTACGATAAAACCTTTAATGGGAAACATAATGTTTCGGTTATGGGGGGTGTGAATTCTGAAAAATGGACTGCCCAAGGGATAAGTGCATCACGTGTGGGATTTGAAGATTTGGGTATTTATGATATCAGTGTAGCAGCTACTACCACGCAAACAAACGGAGGTTATAAAGATATTAACGGCCGCTATTCGTATCTAGCACGATTAAATTATAACTACAATGAAAAATACATTGCCGAATTGACAGGAAGAAGGGATGGTAACTCGCGTTTTGCAAAAGGCTACAAGTTTCAAAATTTTGGATCGGCTCAGTTGGGTTGGGTATTTACCAAAGAGGAATTCTTAAGCCCTATTGACAACATTCTTAATTTTGGTAAGCTTAGAGGAAGCATTTCAACTACAGGTAATGAGGCAAAAGGCCTAGGAGCGTTTGACTATCTTTCTCTTATGGGCATTGGTTCGGCGGTTTTAGGACAGCCTGCTTCACAACAAACGGCATCATATAATAATGGTTTGATTAGCTATACGCGTACTTGGGAACGAGTAACACAAAAAAATGTGGGTATCGACCTTGGTTTTTTTACGAATCGTTTGACTACTAATTTCGACCTTTATGAAAAAGAAAATATAGGGATGTTGATTGGGGTAACCTATCCATCTGTATTGGGAGGAACACCGCCTAAAACTAATAGTGGAAATTTCAATACCAAGGGATGGGAATTTGTTATTGGCTGGAAAGACAATATCAAGGATTTTAGCTACAACGTGTCCTTCAACATGGGTGATGCAAAAACTATGGTAAGCGGGGTAGAAAATGCTGATAGCTATGGTGCAGGTCAAAACGGAATTGTAAATGGACTTCCATGGAAACCTATATTTTTATACAAGACCGATGGTTATTTTAAAGACCAAGCAGATGTTGATGCTTATTATCAAGCTTATGGAACTAGTGATGCTTTAGCAGGTTTACCAAAAAATAATCAAGCTGTAGCTTTACGTCCTGGGGATACGAAAAGAGTAGATGTTGCGGGAACAGGGAATATTACAGCAAATGGCAATAAGAATAGTTCATTGGTTTATATGGGAGATGGAACACCGCATTATACTTATGGAATTAACATGGGAGCAACTTGGAAGGGGTTTGATTTCAATACTTTTTTTCAAGGTCATCTAGAGCAAAATATTATGCGCTCAGGATATATGGCTTATCCATTTAGAGCATTATTTACTAACCAGAATCCAACCTTTTTGGGTAATACTTGGACAGAAGAAAACCCTGACGCAATGTATCCGCGTTTAACGGTTAACCCAACCCGTGCAGGATGGAACTATGGTAATAACGATTTTATGCTACAGAACAGCCGTTATATCCGACTAAAAACATTGATAGTTGGATATTCACTTCCCGCAGGATTAACAAGCCGTTTAAAGTTAACTAAAGTAAGGGTGTATTTCTCTGGTAATGATCTATGGGAAGCATCAAGTATTAAAGATGGATTTGATCCGGAGTCAGGCGAAAATGCAACGGATGGTGATAATGCAGGGTATCCTTTTGGACGTACTTGGTCTTTTGGATTAAATATTGGATTCTAATAATTTAAATGAAAAAAACAATGAAAAAAATATTGAATTATATAGTTCTCGGAGGTCTTTTTTTAAGCTTGTCGGGCTGTCAGGACGATTTTATTGATTTAAATCCACCTGGACAATTTACAGATGCAGTCTATTTCAAAAAACCGAGTGATTTTAAAGCATATACTACCGGTTTTTATGGTCAGTTGCAAGGATGGGATTTTGGAAATATGGATAATGGCTCAGATTTGTCGGCCAATGCAAACGGCAATGGTGCGGCTTTAGGGCAAGGGACTATTGCAACAGGTAGTACCAATTGGGATTATGGCGGTATCCGTGTCTGTAATATTTTATTAGCTAAGGCAAATGAATACAATGGAGAAGGAAGTATAAGCCAATATGTGGGTGAAGCCCATTTCTTCCGTGCCTATGCCTATTTTAATTTACTAAAAACTTTTGGAGGAGTGCCTTTGGTAACAACAGTATTAGATACTAATTCTCCTGAATTATTTAAGCCTAGAAACAGTCGTTACGAAGTGGTTGCGCAAATTTTAAGTGATTTAGATAAAGCTATTTCAAATCTTCCTACAGAACAGAATTTGGCAGGTGCCGATAAAGGCAGGATAAGTAAAGGGGCAGCTATGGCCTTAAAAGCACAAGCCGAACTATATGAAGCCACATGGGAAAAATATGTAGGCAAGGATGCAGATGGAGATGGTACTGCAATTGGTGCAGGAACAACAGGATATAATGCTGCCAACGCAAAAATTTACTTGGCAGATGCCGTGGCACTGTGTAAAGAAATCATGGATAATGGGGGCTACGAACTGTGGAACAAAAATGCCACCAGCAGTATGGGGAACTTAAGTTCTTGGTATTTATTCAATCTTGAGGATGCAGGATCTAACCCTGGGGGATATGATAAATCTACAAATAAGGAATTCATTTTATACAGCGTCTATGATTATACATTTAAACAGTCTAGGAAAAATATTAGTTGGACATCCTGGCAGCTGTATCCGAGCCGCAAATTTGTTGATATGGCAGTTTGTACAGATGGATTACCAGCAACGGCATCACCATTATTTCAAGGATATCATGCTGCAGCCGATGAATTTAAGAACAGAGATTTACGTTTGTTAAACTATTTATATAGTGCAACAACAGCACCAGCCTCTGTTACTTTAGATTTTGGAAGCTTGGGATCAAGCGGATACGGTAACTCGAAATACGCCGTGTATGGTTTTGGTACTCGTAGATTGGATAATACCGAATCGGCTAACTGGCCTATTATTAGATTGGCAGAAGTGTACTTAACCTATGCAGAGGCTTTGTACGAACTAAACGGAAGCATTACCGATGAGCAATTGAATGCCTCAATCAATAAATTAAGAGACCGTGCAAAGGTAGCTAATTTGACCAATGCGTTGGCTTCTGCCTATGGTTTGGATATGAAACAAGAAATAAGAAGGGAACGAGCTGTTGAGCTATATCGTGAAGGTAAACGTTTTGACGATTTGAAGCGTTGGGGTATTTTAGAAGCATCATTAAACCCATCCCGTTTGGGTAGAGTAGTGGGTAGTGCTTCTTACGCTACACCATTTAAAGATGCTTCCGGTAATCCTACTGCAGCTTATAAAGCAAATACATATGTGTTTGGTGAAGAGACAGTAGAAACTCCAAAAGGTATATTGAGTTGCGTCGTAATTGATAGCAAATTAAACCATTCAGTGGCCAAAAAACATTATTTGTACCCTATTCCTCAAAGTCAAATGCTGTTGAATAATAAGTTGCTTCAAAACCCTGGTTATTAGTAAACTGAAATTTGATAGACCTTGCAGGTTTTATGCCTGTAAGGTTTGTCTATAAAAAATAGTAATTATGAAAGAACAACAGTTTAATTTTTACCGATTAGTGATACCAATACTAATTTTAAGTGTGATAGGTATGATGCTTGCATGTTCAAAACCTTCGGTTGGGGATGATAATACTACCACTCCTCCTCCAACGTCTTCTGTACTTACTATTAAGACTTTGGATCCTTCTGTTCCTATGAAACATGTGGGAGGGCTTCATACCGAAGAAGATTTTGCAAGAATAAGAGCCAAAATAGCAGTGCAAGCTGAGCCATGGATGTCTGGATGGAATAAATTAAAAGCTAATTCGCATGCACAATCTACATATACTCCTAGTCCTGTTGAGAAATTGGTAAGAGGAGGAGGCTCTGCAGAGGAACCAGATCCGGATAATTATAGTCGTGCTTTTAATGATGCGGCTGCAGCTTATCAATTAGCATTAAGGTGGAAGATAAGTGGAGATGCTGTTTATGCCCAAACCGCAGTCAATATTCTGAATGCATGGGCTTTGACCTGTAAACGGATTAGCGGGGATTCCAATACCGCTTTGGCAGCAGGGATATATGGTTATCAATTTGCCATTGCCGGAGAAATGCTGAGAGGGTACCAAGGCTGGAACCCAAATGATTTTGCAGCATACCAAAAATGGATGAAAGATGTTTTCTACAGTTTGAATAAAGCCTTTTTAGAAACCCATTGGGGTACTTGTAAATCTCATTATTGGGCCAATTGGGATTTGGCTAACTTAACTTCAGTATTGGCAATAGGTATTTTGACAGATGACAGATCTATTTATAATTATGCCATTAATTATTTACAGAAAGGCGATGGTAATGGGAATTGGTATAAAGCCATAAACCATGTTTTTGATGGAGAAAACGAAGGTCTGGCTCAGATTCAGGAAAGCGGTCGGGACCAGGGGCATGCAACATTGTGCATTGCATTGATGGGGCATATATGCGAGTTAACATGGAACCAGGGAGATGATTTTTATGGATTGGATAATAACCGCTTCTTAAAAGCATGTGAATATACGGCAAAGTATAATGTAGCAAGGCTTAATGTTCCGTTTGCTGAGTACACCAGGAATTTTAAAGATGCCTGGAGTGTTTGCGGCGGGGTAGAAATACATACCCAAGTTAGTAGTGCTAGTCAGGGAACAGCTCGTCCTATGTGGAGTGGACCTTATTTTCATTATACGAAAATTAAAAAGGTTTCCGAAAATTTTGCAAAATATACAAAAATGGGATTAAATAGTGTTGCACCTGAAGGCGGTGGAGGCGATTACGGTCCTAATAGCGGCGGGTATGACCAATTAGGATTTGGAACACTTATGTATACTAGAGATTAAAAGTAATATTATAATTATTTCATATAATAGATAAAATTTAAACAACAAGAATTATGAAAATATTTAAAAATAATAGTATCCTCATCAGAGGATTTATGATGGTTATTTGTTTTGCCTTTTTTACGGCCTGTGAAGAAGGTCCAAATTTTAGAATTCAAGAGTACCCTGAACAAATAGCCACAGGAATAAGCCCTGCAATTGGATATCCAGGAATCAATGTCACTATTACAGGAACTGATTTTGGGACTTTAAAAGGTGCCGTAAAAGTATATTTTGGAGGTGTTTTGGCTACTAATGTAGTTTCCTGTGAGGATACTAAAATTGTAGTACAGGTGCCTGCTGGAGCAATTAGCGGAAAAGTAAGTTTACAAGTATGGAAACATCTTAATGATTCTTTTGCAGAATATACCGTTTTGCCTGCCCCGGCAATTACATCAGTTGTTTCAAGTAATGCAATTAATACCGTTGCACTATCTGGAGTTGATACCGTAACTATTAACGGTATTAATTTTGGTACCGATGCGTCAAAAGCAGTGGTAAGTTTTAATGGTACTGTTGCTCCGATAGTAACTATTGCAGACACAAAGATTACAGTAGTGGCTCCGGATAATTTCAAAACTGGTTTTGTTACAGTTACAATGGGAGGTTTAACGATTTCGGGGACTCCTGCAATGGTTAACCCTAATGCATCGGGCGATATCACCCCTTATTTTTTAGGTAATTGTGGACCTGGTTTTACCAATTCAAGCGTAAGCGGTAGATGGGGCGTTCTTGCTGCCCCATGGGTTACAAATGCTGCCGGAAAAAATAAATCAGGCACTTATGGAGGGTATACAGCTGATAAGGCAGATAATGTTGTGGGTAATATTTGTTGGGAAACGTATGGCAATACTCCTATTACTGATGGAATTGTTTATCAAAAAACTTCGATGCCTTTATCAGTAGGGAGTTATACTATAACATTTAAAGTTTACTCTGAAATTCAGACAAACTCTTCTGTTTATTGTGTGGTAGCTGCAGGTGGAAATGGTATTCCGGTTTTGGCTAATCTTTCTACAGCAATAGCTTCAGTGGCCCTTCCAAATCCGGCAGTTGTTGGAACGAGTCAGCCTCGTGCTACGGAAACTAAAACTTTAACATTTAGTATTACTTCTCCTCAAGTGGTTTCTATCGGTTTCTTAGGAAATCTGACAGTGAATAATTACTTCTGGGTATCCTATATAAAATTAGTTAAAAATTAATTTACAGTTTATAAATTATAAAACAAGGGGATTAAGCAAATTATCCCCTTGTTTATATTCTAAAAATAGTTGTTAATTATTTGTACTCCTTTTTTTAACACATAAGGCGTGTCGGTTAAGTTGTTTACACTCAGTTGGTTTATTTTTTAAATTTAACAAAGAATGTTTTATAGTAAAAAAATAATTTTAATAGTCTTTTTATTGATTTTTATTAGTATAGAGATGTTTGCTCAAGACTCAGCTTTAAATCAAACGTTTGAAAAAAAACTGTCTTCCCCTGATAAAAATTATGAGTTTGTTATACAGCAAAAGCAGGATGTTTCAGGGGCAAATAGTCTTAGCTATCGTTTGAATTTTAAAGGCAAAACAGTTGTGCTGGAGTCAGAATTAGGTGTGTTAATAGAAAATCAAACTTTTGAATCTGCTCTTGCTGTGCCAAATGACACTTGCAAAGTATGGGGAGAAAATTTGAAATTTAAAGATGTTCAAAGAAATAGTGTTGATCAGACTTGGAAACCTATATACGGGGAAAACAATTTCATTCGTAATAACTATAACGAAATGATTTTGTCTTTTAGTAAAGGAGACGAGACGAAAAAAGCGGCTACAGATGGTTATGATAAAAGCAAGGGATACTTTATGAATATAGTAGTTCGTGCTTATAATGAAGGTATTGCAATACGTTATCATTTTCCTGAACCAACTAACGGTTTGTTTCTTCATATAGCAGGGGAGCAAACTCAATTTACAATGCCTGAAGGAACTTTAGCATATTATGAGCCATGGGCACAGGGGCCTTATTCTTTGTTACCATTAAAAGATTGGGAAGGACAAAGTGAACGCCCGCTAACAATGAAGCTTAGTAATGGGTTAACTGTGGCTCTTGCCGAAGCACAAATGACTGATTACGCTCGAATGAAATTTAGTTTGAACGAGACTAAACCTAATACACTTCAGGCTACAATTTATAGCAGTGTTGATGTAATTCCGGCTTATTCTACTCCTTGGCGTGTAATTATGGCTGCAGATAAAGCAACTGATTTGATTGCTAATAACAGTATTATTTTGAATTTAAATCCTGAAAGTCAATTAAAAGACATGTCTTGGATTAAACCAGGAAAAGTGATGCGCGTAGCAAAATTAACCCAGGCTGATGCTAGAAAATGTGTTGATTTTGCAGTTGAAAGAGGATTGCAATATATTCATCTTGATGCCAGTTGGTATGGATCTGAAATGAAAATGAGTTCAGATGCTACTACTGTTTCAGAAACAAAAGACCTCAATATTCCTGAACTGGCTGCTTATGGTGCTGCTAAAGGAATCGGGCTTTGGGTATATGTTAATCAGCGTGCATTGATACAGCAATTAGATACGATTTTACCATTATATAAAAAATGGGGCATCAAAGGGATAAAATTTGGTTTTGTGCAAGTAGGAAATCAGCGTTGGACTACTTGGCTGCATGAAGCGGTAAAAAAGTGTGCCGAATATGACATGATGGTAGATATACATGATGAGTATAGACCTACTGGCTTCAGTCGTACTTATCCTAATTTAATGACACAGGAAGGAATTCGTGGGAACGAAGAAATGCCCGATGCTAACCATAACAGCATTTTGCCATTTACTCGATTTTTAGCAGGCCCGGCTGATTATACAATCGCCTATTATTCTAAGGCGATTAAAAATACGCATGCACATCAATTAGCATTATCAGTGGTTTATTATAGTCCTATTCAGTTTTTGTATTGGTATGACCAACCATCGGCTTATCAGGGAGAACCTGAAATAGAATTTTTTGATAAAGTCCCAACAGTTTGGGATGATACCAAAGTACTAAACGGTGAAATTGGAAAATACATTACTACCGCAAGAAAATCAGGAAAAGATTGGTTTGTGGGAAGTATTACTAATAATGAGGCGCGCACTTTGGAATTGGACTTTAATTTTCTGGATGCCAATAAAAAATACAAAGCCAGATTCTATCAAGATGATGAAAATATTCAGACTAAAACAAAAGTTGCACTTAAAGATATTGTCATTAAAAAAGGAGACAAGATTAAATTAAATCTTAAAGCTTCTGGCGGTGCTGCCATTTGGATTAGCGAAATAAAGAATTAAACCCAAAATGCGAAACCTTTGGAAATGAAACCCTCATTTCACACCAGTAGATTTATGTCATAGTCTAATGTTCAGTGGAGCATTATAATTCGAATAGTTTTTAAATAATTAAGTAGCATGAAATTAAGCATAAAGAATATCAGCTGTTTTTTGGGAATCATTGTTTTGTTTTCCAGTTTTGACAATGAAAATAAACTAAACAAAAAGGTAGTTGTTGAAAACAAGCTTCATTTTGATCGAAATGAAGTCGTAGCTATTCGTTTAAATGCCTATAAATGTCTTTCTAAAATTAAAGATTTTAGCAGGGTATTGGTGAAAGATGCAAAAGGGAAACTATTGGTTACACAATTAATTGATACAAATATTGATGGAATTCCAGATGAGCTATTGTTTCAAGCTAGTGTTCCTGCAATGTCTAAAGTTGCTTATACTTTATTTATAGACATGGAATCCAATCAAAAAAGTCCCGTAAGTGTTACTGCTACCTATGCCCGTTTTGTTCCGGAAAGAATCGATGATTTTGCATGGGAAAATGACAGAGTGGCTTTTCGTACTTATGGTCCGGAAGCCCAACGCTTGGTAGAGGAAGGAAAAGAAGGCGGTACGCTTTCAAGCGGAATAGATCTCTGGTTGAAAAAAGTAAATTATTCCATCATTGATTCCTGGTATGCCAAAAATGTTGCAGCGCCAGGTTACTATCATATTGAGCACGGCGAAGGATATGACCCTTATCACGTGGGAAGCAGTAGAGGTACGGGCGGGACAGGAATTTGGGAAAATGATAGTTTGTACATTTCTAAAAACTATACGCAGTACAGAGTAATTGCAAAAGGACCTTTACGTACCATTTTTGAATTGGATTACGCACCTTGGAGTAAATATGGAGTTAAAGAAACCAAACGAATTTCTCTTGACTTAGGTTCTAATTTTTCAAAATTTGAAGATAAAATAAGTTCAACAAATAAAATACCAAACTGTACTTTAGGAATTACGCTGCATAAAGAAAAAGGAGTGGTTGCCATAAATGCCAAAAATGGAATTTTTCGTCACTGGGAACCTATCGACGATTCTTTCGTGGGAGAAGGAATTGTTATAGATCCGAGCGTGGTAAAAACGGCGCTAAATCATCATTCTAAAACTGCAGACCAAAGCCAGATTTTGGTGGTAACAGCACCCAAGAATAGTACATTGACTTATTATGCTGGTTTTGCTTGGACAGGAAGCGGTCAAGTACAATCTGTACAAGATTGGGACGCGATGCTGGAAAAACAATCACAAGCAATTCAAAATCCATTATCTGTTAAAATTTAATAATAAGCTAATAATGAGAAGTAAAAGTTTTTTTCTGGGTGTAAGTATTTTGATTATCAATGGATGTAGTTCTATTGATAAAAAAAATAGTGCCCCTGTTCATCAAGAAAATAAAACGGGACATTATGTGTCTGAGGTTTGGAAATCTGATCAAGGAGATGGAACTTTTATCAATCCGATTCTGCATGCAGATTACTCCGATCCCGATGTGATTCGCGTGGGGGATGATTATTATATGACCGCAAGCAGTTTTAACTGTGTTCCAGGATTGCCCATTCTTCATTCCAAAGATTTGGTGAACTGGACGATTATTAATTATGCAGTTAATAAACTGGTACCAGAAAAAGTGTTTGATGTTCCCCAGCACAGCAAAGGAGTATGGGCACCAGTGATACGATACCATAATGATGAGTATTATATCTATTGGGGCGATCCTGATTTTGGAGTTTATATGGTCAAAACAAAAAATCCTGCTGGAGTATGGGAAGCTCCTGTTTTGGTTATGGAAGGAAAAGGAATTATTGACCCATGTCCGTTATGGGATGGCAAAAAAACGTACCTGATTCATGGATGGGCTGGAAGCAGGGCTGGAATTAACAGTTTATTGACTATTAATCAAATGAATAGTTCGGGAACTGCTGTTATTGATGAAGGGAAACACGTTTTTGACGGCCATGATAAACATAATACTGTTGAAGGACCGAAACTGTACAAAAAGGATGGCTATTACTATATTTTCGCACCAGCTGGTGGTGTGGCAACAGGATGGCAGTTGGTTTTGAGGTCAAAAAACATTTATGGTCCTTATGAAGAAAAGATTGTATTGGAACAAGGCAGTACGGCAATAAATGGCCCACATCAAGGAGCTTGGGTATCGACTCAAAATGGAGATTCTTGGTTTGTGCATTTTCAAGATAAAGGAGTTTATGGAAGGGTTTTGCACCTGCAACCTATAAATTGGATAGATGATTGGCCATTGATGGGAAAAGATTTTGATGGAAATGGTATTGGCGAGCCTGTTTCGAGTCACAAAAAACCAAATGTGGGCAAACAATATCCTATTCAAATGCCACTGGAAAGCGATGATTTTAATGATGGAAAATATGGGATGCAATGGCAATGGTATGCTAATTCGTCGATTAAATGGAGTGCACAAATTCCGGGAACTGATTTTTTGAGGCTTTTTTGCATGAGTAAAAAAGAGCTTCCTAATTTATGGGATGCACCCAATTTATTGCTGCAGAAATTACCAGCAGAAAATTTCACCACAACCACAAAAGTAAAGTTAAACATTGAATGGGAAACTACTGGAAAAACAGCTGGGTTATTGATGATGGGACAGTCGTATGCCTATGTTGGAATCACTTTTGAAGAGGGAAGTTTTTGGGTGAAACAAGCAGTTTGTAATGATGCCATCAGTGGCGTCAAAGAAAAAGTGGTAGAAAAGAAAAAACTCGAAAAAAATGAGGTTTTTTTAAGAATGGAAGTAAAATCTCCAGACGCCGCTTGTCATTTCAGCTTTAGTGAAGATGGCATTCATTTTCTGCCAATTGGAGAGTCTTTCAAAGCGCAAAAAGATTTATGGATCAGTGCCAAAATGGGAATATTCGCGGTAAGCGAAGCCAATGTCAGAATGGGAAGTTATGCCGATTTTGATTGGTATAAAGTATCAAAATGAAATACATGATTCAAGAAAAGTTATAAATGCATTGGCTTCCTTTCTGCAAAGTTGGACGATGTAGGTAATCACTCTCTTGGTAAAAAATAAAATTAAAAATTAAAGCAAATGAAAAAAACAAAAATAATACTTTTTTCTGCATTGATAATTGCATTAGTAAGCTTCCAAAGAAAAGAAAAAGAACCTTTTAGTATAGATAAAAATTTAGATTATTGCGTAGCACAGGCTAAAAAAACATTAACCGTTTTACCAAATAGCTCAGCTATTCCCAGAAATGTGGCTCCAGGCTCAAAAGATTGGAATATGGTAGGCTATAAAGACTGGACTAGTGGATTTTGGCCAGGAGTATTGTGGTATTTATATGAATACACAGGAGATGCAAAATGGAAGGTGCAGGCCGATAAGTACAGCCGTCTTTTAACTCCATTATCGGTAAGTCCAGCTCTAGATCATGATTTAGGTTTTCAAGTATATTCTAGTTTTGGCAATGGGTATCGATTAACCAAAAATAAAGAATATTTGGATGTTATACTTAAAGCATCAGATACTTTGGCCACTTTATACAATCCTAAAGTGGGAACTATTTTGTCATGGCCGGAAATGGTAAAAAAGATGAATTGGCCTCACAATACCATTATTGACAATATGATTAATTTAGAAATCTTATTTGAAGCTTATAAAAACGGAGGAAATAAATTTTTATATGATATGGCAGTCAAGCATGCTGAAACTACCATGAAAAATCAATTCAGAAAAGATCATTCTGTTTATCATGTAGTTGTTTACGACACCATAACAGGTAGGAAAATAAAAGCGGTTACTCATCAAGGATTTGGGGATGAAACAATGTGGGCAAGAGGACAAGGCTGGGCGATTTATGGCTATACAATGGTTTACAGAGAAACAAAAGATCCCAAATTTTTGGATTTTGCACATAAGGTGGCCAAAGTTTATTTAGATCGTTTGCCTAAAGATTTAATACCATATTGGGATTTTGATGCACCTAAAATTGTTAATGAACCAAGAGATGCTTCGGCAGCAGCACTGGTAGCATCAGGACTTATAGAATTATCGACTTATACAAAAGACAAAGCTTTAGCCAAGACTTATTTGGGTAAAGCTGAAGCAATGTTGGCAGAATTGTCTAGTAAAAGATATCAAAGCGGTAATGTAAATTCAGCTTTTTTATTACATTCAACGGGGCATTATCCTAATAAAAGCGAGATTGATTATTCAATTATATATGCTGATTATTATTACATAGAAGCTTTATTGCGTTTAAAAAAGCTAAAAGAGGGAAAAGATTTATTTGCACCTCTTAGACATTAACAAGCTGGTAAGATATTAATTAGTTAACGCGCTTTTTACTAACCAAACAATATACATTAAATTTAAAATTATCAATTATGAAGAAAATATTTTTATGGTCTGTTACAGCCGCTTTAGCTGGATTTTTGTTCGGTTTCGATACTGTGGTAATATCAGGTGCGGATAAAAAATTACAGGCATTATGGCATACTTCGGACGTTTTTCATGGTTCTGTGGTTATGGCAATGGCATTATGGGGAACCGTAATCGGCGCTATTTTTGGGGGTCTCCCGACAAATAAAATCGGTAGAAAGAAAACATTGATTTGGATTGGGGTGTTGTTTTTAGTTTCTGCAATAGGGTCGGCCTTAGCTAATGATCCATTTACTTTTGCCTTTTTTCGTTTTATGGGTGGTTTAGGAATTGGGGCTTCTACCATAGCTGCACCAACTTATGTATCTGAAATTGCGCCAGCAAAAGACAGGGGACGTTTAGTTTCTTTGTATCAATTTAATATTGTTTTAGGAATATTAGTAGCTTTTTTATCTAATTATTTGCTGAGAGATGCTGGAGAAAATTCATGGCGCTGGATGGTAGGAGTGATGGCATTTCCGGCCTTTTTTTATACGCTTATCGTATTCACCATTCCTGAAAGCCCAAGATGGCTGCTGTCAAAATCAAGAAATGAAGAGGCAAAGAAAGTATTGGGAAAAATTGATCCAACTGCTAAATTGGAAGATTTAATCGAAGAAATGCATATTGGGGGCAGCGAACATAAAAAAGGGGAAACCATCTTTTTAAAAAAATACAGATTTCCATTAATCTTGGCTTTTCTCATTGCTTTTTTCAACCAGTTATCAGGCATAAACGCTTTTTTGTATTATGCTCCCAGAATATTTGCTGAAGCAGGCTTAGAAGAGAGTGCTGCTTTAATGAGCAGTATTGGGATAGGGTTGACCAATTTAATATTTACTCTTATTGGGGTTTTTTTAATTGATGTATTGGGAAGAAAAGTGCTGATGTTTATTGGTTCTATCGGATATGTTGTTTCTTTGGGACTGGTTTCCTTAGCTTTTTTTTTAGAATGGAAAGGAATGGCTGTTCCTATATTTTTATTTTTATTTATCGCTTCCCATGCAATTGGGCAAGGTGCAGTGATATGGGTTTTTATATCTGAAATTTTCCCTAATCACTTAAGAGCTAACGGACAAGCATTTGGATCATCTACACACTGGGTTTTGGCTGCAATTATACCTTCCTCTATACCCTTTTTATTCTCCACTATTGGTGCAGGAGTTGTTTTTTTAATTTTTGCTTTGATGATGATTCTACAGACCCTTTTTGTAATATTTATAATGCCCGAGACCAAAGGAAAGTCATTGGAAGAACTTCAGGAAACAGTTTTTGAGCAGAAGTAAATTGGTTTTAAAATAACTTAACAAAAGAGGTCTTGATGATCTCTTTTGTTGTTTCATTATTTTAAGTACAACTTGTAGTTTTTTAGAAGATTATAGTTAATTTGCAGATATAGTTCTAATGGTTGTTTAGGGCTTTTTAATGTATAAATTTCCAATATTTTAACCTCTGCTTTTTTAACTGTTTTTATGTTTAATAATAAGATATGTATAAAAAAGTACATGTCAATAATAAAATGTAAATTTGTATTCTTGTTTTTTTTTGCTTAACTTAAGGTATTTTAATTATGTCTGTTTTAATCTTATTGCATTAAACTATAATATGAATACTAATTTGATATCTTCAAATGAATCTTCTCTTCTATTGCGTATTGCAGCTGGCGATGAATTGTCTTATACCTTACTAGTAGAAAAATACTGGCAAAAGGTGCTTCAGCATGCTCTCAGCTTTGTGAAATCATATCCGGTTGCTGAGGAATTAGTACAAGATGTTTTTATTCAGATTTGGGAAAAACGGAAAAAACTATCTGAAGTAAACAGTTTTGAGAACTACCTTTTTATAGCGAGTCGCAATTTGATTATTAGTCATATTCGGAAAAAACTTATAGAAACAGATTCGCTAAAAGATGAAAAGCTGCAAGAGCTATTTTTTAAGCCCGACGAGCAATATGAGTTTCAGGAATTGGTCAAAATTATAAATGATGGGGCTGCACTTTTGCAAGAACCGCGTCGCTCTGTTTTCCTGTTAAGCCGTATGGAAGGTAGAGATGCCGACTATATCAGTAAGGAATTAGGAATAGCCACCAGAACCGTTCGCTGGCATTTGGTACAGGCATTAAATTTTCTTAGAAACTACATGCATAAGTATTATAATGTCAATTTATTAACGATAATTTTATTGGTAATAAATTTTTTTCCATAATTTTTTTCATTTTTCATTGCCACTTTAGCTGCCAATTCTCGTCTTTATAATTAGAGACCTGCATTTGGTCGCCCTAAAACTTGTATTTATGTATCAAAAAGAAGTATTTAAAGAACTTATGGAGCAGTTTATTTCAGGAGAGATTACTTCTGAAGGTAAAACAATGCTACTTGTAATGTTGGATGATCCCCAATATTTGGAAGAACTGAATATGATTCTTCGAGAAAATTATGACTCTGTAGAACTTCCTTCCATTAGTCCTGAGGAAACTAAAAAATTCATTGAAGGACTTAGGGAGAAAATGGATGCTTCTTCAAAAACAAAAGAGTCGTCTGTTATAAGGTTATTTAACTGGAGAAAAATAGCGGTAGCGGCAAGTGTTTTAGTAGCTATTGGTATTGGGACTTTTGTTCTTTTTCAAAAAAAAGATCAATCTCCTGTAATTGTAGCGTCAAAGGTGAGTAATGATAAAGAGCCTGCAAAAATGGGAGCAATACTGACCCTTTCCAATGGTTCTAAAATTGTTTTGGATAGCGCAGGGAATGGATTGTTAGCCAATCAAAACAATACGGCTGTTTCAAAAAAGAATGGCGGGATTGTATATAAAGCGGGCAGTGGTGCTCAAGTCGTATACAATACTATGACCACTCCAAGAGCGCGGCAGTATAATCTGGAATTATCAGATGGTACAAAAGTATGGCTCAACGCATCTTCGTCAATTACTTTTCCAACTTCTTTCGCGGCAAACGAAAGAAAAGTAACCCTAACTGGAGAAGCTTATTTTGAAGTTGCCAAAGATAAAAAGAGACCTTTTAGAGTTTTGGTAAATGATATGCAGGTAAATGTATTAGGGACTCATTTTAACGTAAATGCGTATGATGATGAAGCTACCGTAAATACCACTCTTTTAGAAGGAAGCGTGTTGCTTACTGAGAAAGGCAAAAAAGTACTATTGAAACCTGGACAGCAAGCGCAAAAACAAAAACTAGGTGATATTGTCGTAAATGATAATGTAAATTTAGAAGAAGTGATGGGGTGGAAAAACGGCATATTCTATTTTGATAATGCCAGTCTTCAAATGGTTTTACGAGAACTAAGCCGTTGGTATGGGGTAGATGTTGTATTTGAAAAAGGAATACCTGAAAGAACATTTGAAGGAGAAATACAAAGGAATTTACAGTTATCACAAGTATTAAAAATTTTAGAAAAGAATAAAGTTCATTTTCAAATCGATGGAAATGTTTTAAGAGTGATGCCATAATTAGATTAGAACGGGGAAACCCATTTTTATAAAATATGTATTTGTTATCCATAAAAAAAGCCAGCAGATGTTGGAAGCATTGCTGGCTTGTTCCTAAAAAAGGAACAGTTGATGGAAAAATAGATAGATAAACCCAGTAACGAGAATTCATTATTAACCAAAAACAATTACCAAAAGTATGAAATTATTATTAAAAGCCAAGCCAAAAAATTATTGGCTAACTAGTAAAACCTGGAAAGTTATGAAATTAACATCCATATTAGTTATTGCGCTGACTTTTCAAGTTTCAGCAGCAGTGTCCTCACAAACAATTACTTTCTCAGGAAAGAATGTGCCGTTTAAAAAAGTAATATCGGTCATGAAAGATCAAACTAATTATGTTTTTTTCTATGACATGGCTATCTTAAAAAATGTTAAGCCAATTTCCATTAATGTTGTAGATGCCCCGATTGAGAAGGTGCTGGAACAAGTTTTCGCAGAAACACCAATTACATGGATTATTGAAGGAAAAACAATTTCATTTATTCCTAAAGTTGAAAAGGCAAAAGAATCAACCAATTTGCCAATTCAGCAAAATATAATTAAAGGTAAAATTACTGACGAAAATGGAATTCCTTTACCAGGGGTTACTGTACTTGTAAAAAATACAAAAGAAGCAACGTCTACAGATTTAGATGGTAGTTTTGAATTAAAAACCTCAGATAGCGAAAGTATATTAGTCATTTCGTTTGTCGGTTTTGCTACCAAAGAAGTAAAAGTTTCTAAATCAGAAAATTTAAAAATTGTTTTACTGCAAGAAACAAGTAAATTAGAAGAAATCGTTGTTATAGGCTATGGTACAAAAAGGCGTAAAGATTTAACAGGAGCTGTGACAACATTGTCTTCTGACAGCTACAAAGATCAGCCTGTATTGAATTCGGCTTCAGCTTTACAAGGCCGTGTAGCAGGAGTTTCTGTAAGTAATAACTCAGGCGCTCCGGGAGGAGGAATCAAAGTTCGTATTAGAGGAGCAAATTCTGTTAATGCCGGAAATGATCCACTATATGTTGTAGATGGTATTGCATTAAGCAGTTTAGGATTTCAAGATGTAAATGTAAATGACATTGAATCAATGGAAATTTTAAAAGATGCTTCAGGAACTGCTATTTATGGTTCAAGAGGAGCAAATGGTGTAATATTAATTACTACCAAGTCCGGTAAATCCGGAAAGTCTAAAATTCAATATAATTCTTTTGTGAGTTTTAATAGTCCTATGAAGAAATATGATTTGATGGATGCAGTTACTTATGCTAAAGTAGCCAATGTTACTGCAGGTGCAACCATATTCTCAAATCCAGATTCATTTGCTAATAAAACAACTGATTGGCAAAGCTTGATTTTTGCAAATGCTGTAACTCATAATCATCAACTTTCTGCGTCAGGGGGAAATGAAAATACTAAATATTTTATTTCTGGTTTTTATACCGACCAGCAAGGTTTACTCTTAAACAGTTCTCAAAAGAAATTCGGACTTCGTTCTAATTTAGGTATAAAATTGAGTAATCGTTTCAATTTAGACCTTGGAATGTTTGTTAGCAGAATTAATTCTAAAAACAATACTGATACGGGAAGTAAAGGGAATCCTGTTATGTCTGGAATCACATGGGCTCCCACAGAGTCTGTTTATGATGACGAAATAAAAGGATTATATAACCGTGTAGGGGTATCACCAATTTGGTCCAATCCATATATGGCTTTAAAAGAAACAAATAATAATGATTTTTCAAATATTGGAATTTTTAATGGTAAATTAAAGTATAAAATTACTGATTGGTTGAGTTTTACAGTCAATGCAGGATTAGATATGAAAATTTCTAAAGGAGCATTTTTAAACAATGACTGGATTAGTCCCGGGAATATGGGGTCAGGTCAAAGCATGAACGAATCATATACTTTTCAAAACAGTAATGTCCTTAATTTCCATAAACGTTTTAATGATGTTCACGACCTAACGGTGACTTTAGTTACTGAAAACACTTCTAATAAAACATCTGGATTTAATGCCAGTGGTTCAGGATTAACATCTACAACAAATGGATATAACAATTTGTCGCTGAATGCAAGTCAAAGTATTTCTTCTTTTTACTCTAACTGGGGGCTTTTGTCCTATATGAGTCGTTTGGAATACTCCTATAACAGTAAATATCTTTTAACTGCAACAATGAGAAGAGATGGATCTTCTAAATTTCAAGAAAAAAATAGATGGAGTAATTTCCCATCCATTGGTTTAGGATGGAAACTTTCTGAAGAATCATTTATCAAAAATTTAGGTCTTTTTTCGAATCTTAAATTAAGAGCCGGCTGGGGAGTAACGGGTAACCAAGCTATCGGACCATACAGCACATTAGGATTGATGAATCCTGTTAATTATTCTTATGGCACCACTAATGCTTACTTGGGTTATACTTTAGGTAACCCAGCAACACCAGATGTAAAATGGGAAACCTCAAGACAAACAGATATAGGTTTTGATATGGGATTATTAGATGATAGATTAACCATCACCGCTGATTACTACAATAAAAACACCAGTGATTTATTATTGTTTACCAATATTCCAAATTACAGTGGAGGCGGATCATTTTTGAAAAATATCGGTGAAGTAAATAATAAGGGATTTGAATTTTCGGTTGATTATACTGCCATTCAAACTAAAGATTTCAAATGGTCATTCGGAGGTAATTTTTCTACTAATAAAAATAAAGTTGTAAGTCTTGGAGAAGAATCAATATTATTAAGAGGGCCAATTAATGGATTGGTTACCAGTCAGATTCAAGCAGTTAAAGTTGGTGAGCCATTAGGGTCTTTTTATTTAATTCCTTGGACTGGTATATATAGCAATGACGATCCTACTCTTGGTTTTAAAGCTGGGGATAACCGTTATACAGATGTTAATGGCAATAAGTCTATCGGTTTTGAGGACAAAGTAATTTCAGGTTCGGCAACACCTAAGTATCAGTGGGGATTTGATAACAAAGTTAATTATAAAAATTTCGAGTTGAATGTATTTATCCAAGGAGCGCATGGAAACAAAATGTTTAATGCTACCTATGCTGCAACAGCAGTCCCTACAAGCGATGTTGCTTATCCAACATTAAACGAAGTATCTGATTATTGGACTCCTCAAAATACAACTGCAGCTTGGGCTAATCCTGGAAGTAAGACCAATAGGAACATTGTCGAGTCAACTCGTTTTCTCCAAGACGCTGGTTATATACGATTTAAAAACATTAGTCTATCTTATTCACTGCCAAAAGATTTATTGAAAGTCTCGTCGATTAAATTATCTATTAGTGCACAAAACATGATAACTTTTACTAAATATAAAGGCTTTGATCCTGAAGCATCTTCAACTTCAGCATTTAGTGATGCAGACGCAGGTATAGATATGGGTGCATATCCATCTCCAAAAACAGTGACTTTGTCTCTTAACATAGGGCTATAGATTATTTATTAGAAACACTTAAAGTAAAAGAAATGAAAAAATATATTTTTTTAATTGTTGTGATGATTGGTATTTCATCCTGCAATGATAATTTAGATGAAACTCCAAAAGGAAGCCTTACGCCAACCAATTTTTATAAGAATAATAATGATTTGAATATGGCAGCTGCTGCATTGAGTATTCAAGTGAATGGGGCTTTTAATCAAACTGGCGGGCTAGCTGTCACCTATGGTGCTGATGATATATCTGTTCAAAGAGCTGGTAATAAATTTGGTTATTCTGATTTTGATGTATTTAATGCTACATCATCCAATGACAGGATGACTGTGTGGTGGAACGGCTTCTATGCTGCGATTAAATCATCTAATGCACTGATTAAAAATTATCCAAATGCTAGTGAGGCTACTGAAACAGAAAGAAATAGTGCAGGAGGTTATGCTTATTTTGCACGAGCGCTTAGTTACTTCTTTTTGACCAGAGTTTGGGGAGCTGTCCCTATGCCAACCGAAGCTGTTGTTTATACTGATTTACCTAATTCTCAACCAGAAGAAGTTTATAAGCTAATCGTAGCCGATTTAAAAATGGCTGAAACAATGCTTCCAGATCATTGGGATGGTGTAAGAGTTCAAAATGGAGTAGATGTTTTTCCGACAAAAGGCTCTGCAAAAGCACTATTGGCCAATGTCTATCTTACCATGGCTGGATGGCCGCTTAAGCAAACTGATAAGTATGCATTAGCTGCTGATAAAGCAAAAGAAGTTATTGATGCAAAAGCAACATGGGGGTATAACTTGGAACCTAATAGTGCTAATCTGTTTGATATACAACATAAGTATAATCATGAGACTGTTTTTGGATGCTATTACAATGCAAACATACCTGTTTGGTCATGGGAAAACGGTAATATGAGCGGCCCAAACAGTCTTGCGCCTGAAGATGAGGGAGGATGGAGTGATGGATATGCTGAAATTGCATTTTACAATAAATTTCCTGAAGGACCTAGAAAAGATGCAACCTATCAAAAAGTATATTTTTTGAATGGAAATCCTAATACTCCAGGGGATTACACGCAAACAATACGTAAACATCCTTATTTCTTAAAATATCGTTTTGATGATTCCTACAATAAAACAACTCATACAGCGTCAAATTGGTGGGGAAGCATGACTGTTCCTGTTATACGCTATGCTGAAGTATTGCTTACCTACGCCGAAGCAAAAGCTATGTCTGCAGGTCCAGATGCAACTGCTTATGCTGCTATCAATGAAGTAAGAACCAGAGCTGGCTTAGCTAATCTTGCATTTGGCTTGTCTCAAACTGATTTTAAGGCTGCAGTTGTAGCTGAAAGAGGATGGGAATTTGCCGGAGGTGAACCTGCAAGCAGATGGTTTGATCTTATTAGAACTGAAACTGTTGCAAAAGCTCTTGTTGATCGTGATCCATCCGAAGTACCTTTAATCAATCACCCGGACGATACTAATCATGCCTATTATTGGGCTCCAATCCCAAATGTGAAATAAAATGCTTTTATTGACAAATGTGAATTGTGTATTTTTAATTAGATAATGATTTCATAATACATAGTTTCTAAATAAGAGCAAATCCAGTAGGGAAATAAAACTACTAAATAAAGAAGCCAGGTTCAGAGTTAATTTTGAGCCTGGCTAATTTTAAATATGGGGAAATGATAAAAAAATGTACAAATAATTTTATAAAATGAAATTATTTATACTTAAAAATGAATTAATATAAATAGCGTTTAATTTTAATGTTTTAAATGGGCGATAATTTATGTAAAATGAATTATAATTTATCTTAAAAAATTAGCATTGTAGGTAATTTTGATACTCAGGTAAATTGTTGTGGTTGACTAGAGCCTATTTTCTTATTTGTGCTTATTTCTTCATATGCGATAGGATAGGGAGCAGTAATTTTGGTCCTTATAATTGAAATTTTTCCAAATCATTTACGTGCCAGTAGACAGGTACCCGATTCTTCATGTATTGGGTATTGGCAGTAATTATTATGCTTATGTTTTCTTTTTTTGTGTGATAATTGGAGGAAATGATGTTTTGTTTTACCATAATGATGGTGTTTCAATTTGCTTTTTTGCATTATTTGAAATGCTATAAAAGAGGAAAAAATCGCCCCTGGGAATTTCAATAAATGATGTTAAGTCGAAGTAAGGTTTCCTAAATAATAAATTTAAATAAAAAAAATACAAGTAAAAACAGTAAAATAACAATGAATAAAATAAAACGATCCATTGTGAAAGTAAAACATAAAAGTATGCTCCTGATGTTTTGCGGTATCTTAATGTCAAGTGTGGCTTTTGGACAGGAGAAAGCTAAAGGAAAATTGGCTGACAAGCCTGTATTCAGTGATCCAATCTATGATGGTGCGGCTGACCCGGTAATTATCTGGAACAAAAAGGAGAAAAAATGGTTTATGTTTTATACCAATCGTCGTGCGGCGGATATGACTCAGGAGGGATCAAAATGGGTGCACGGAACACGAATTGGGATTGCAGAATCGATCGATGGAGGAGCAAACTGGAAGTATCGGGATACTGCGAACATTAAATATCATCCAACTC
>NZ_JBFUGG010000021.1:0-94041 GCF_056403035.1 Flavobacterium sp. P3_A6
GGGCTGGCCGTGATCGTTACCGATATCGAAGCTCTCGCGCTCTCACAGCCGTTCACCGTCTGGCTGGCATAATAGGTTCCCGTAGCCAGCGTCTCGGTGCCGGCATATAAAGTCCCGCCTGCTGTAGCTGAATACCATTTGATCCCTGYKCCTGACACGGCTAGGTCGCTTACTTTTTTRGCTTCCGCAGAGCAGTAGGTCTGAGCCGAAGCTGTCGGGGCTGAAGGGCTGGCCGTGATCGTTACCGATACCGAAGCTCTCGCGCTCTCGCAGCCGTTTACCGTCTSGCTGGCATAATAGGTTCCCGTAACAAGCGTCTCGGTGCCGGCATATAAAGTCCCGCCTGCTGGAGCAGAATACCATTTGATCCCTGCTCCTGACACGGCTARGTCGCTTACTTTTTTAGCCTCCGCAGAGCAGAATATCTGGGCAGTTGCTGTCGGGGCTGAAGGGCTKGCCGTGATCGTTACCGATACCGAAGCYCKCGCRCTCTCACAGCCGTTYACCGTCTGGCTGGCATAATAGGTTCCCGTAACAAGCGTCTCGGTGCCGGCATATAAAGTCCCGCCTGCTGKAGCTGAATACCATTTGATCCCTGTGCCCGATGCCGACAGGTCGCTTACTTTTTTACCATCTGCCAAACAGAATGTTTGTGCCGATGCTGTTGGGGCTGTTGGCGTAGCAGTTACAGCAATAGTTACACTTTCGGTAAATGTACATCCACTTCCAGTAGTAATTGTTAAAGAATATATGCCTGCATTAACAACTTGAGCATTTGAAATGATTGGAGATTGTAGAGACGACGTAAATCCATTTGGACCAGTCCAAGCATATGTAGATGCTCCATTAACACCACTTAACGACACTGTACTACCTTGACAAACTGGAGTTGTTGCTGATGCAATAACTGACTGCGTGACATCAACCCAGTGATCCTCAACCTCACCATCAATTGCAAGCCCTGTTGAAGTAAGTGACAAATCAGTAGATAATCTAATACGGGCATAATAATTTGTGCCTTTATTTAAACCAACAATCGATGATAATGGAACTACTACATTACCATTAGTTCCTATAGGCACAGTTGAAGTTGCTAACTCATTGGTGTCAAACACACCATTTCTATTTGCATCAATCCATAAATATAATTTAGCTATTGAGGTAGTTGTGTTTTTAACATTAATTGTTGCAGAACAAGTTGACCAAGTAAAATTTACAATACCATCTTCATCATCACTACCATCAAGATCATCGCCATTTGGGATTGTTCCTGATGTGGCATTATTACCTGCATTCTCTGTATCTACATCAGTACCAATTAATAATAACGGATCTACTAATGTAGCCCTGTCCGTATCTAAAACATTGGTTGTTGTGCTTAAATCTTTATTTCCAGCTGCAAAATTTCCACCTGTAAAGGCTGAATTAACAATATGGTAGGCTGAACCATAAGAAACTGGTGCATCAGAAAAATCTATTTCTTCAAAAATACCAATTGCAACATTCTGTCCGCCACCGCTAGCGGCTAATTCTACATCAATATAAGGTACATCTTCCGCAAATAAAAGTGCATCACCTTTACTATCACCACTGCCAGGATTAGTTGCTTTAATAGTTCTTCCCGAATTAGATACAATTAATCTAGTAATCATATTTGTCCAAGTATTATTTTTAATAAACTTGTCCAAATAACGTAACACTGGTGAAGCAATCGGCACTGACAATTGATAATACTCAGTAGGACCTGACATACTTTCCGAACCCGCAATAGCTAATCCAGCAGCATTAATTACAGCGCCTGATGGCAATGTTGCAGTAACTGTAATTCTAAAATTTACCTTGTTACCAGATCCTGCTCCTCCAATTATCTTATTTGAGAGACCAATAATTTTTGTACTATTAGAACTAAAACCACCATAACCAGATGGCATATTGTTTCCACCAAAACTATCAATATTTGCACTTGAAAAAGTACCCGGTGAAACTGTTTGAACAATATTAGATATAGTAGCCCTATATACTATTCCAGAAGGGCTTGTAAAAGTTCTTACAATACCGTTTGTAATAAGATCATTTTGCAATGAATTAGAATTTAAATCCCAATTAATCCAAAAAATTTTTTCTTTATACAAACCTGTTCCAGTTGTAGCCTTCGAAGCCGATTGTGCTAATCCTGAGGTCTGTATTATAAATAACGTAAGAAACAATAAGTACTTAGTAGGAAAGTATTTTTTTTTCATAAATTAATCTTTTTGATTCATTTAGCTGTTACACCAATTCAATAATTTGATATATGCCATTTAGAAATATAAAATAATCCAATTTTTTATCTCCCTCTGCTTTGGAGAGGGTTGGGGCGATAAAAAACAAAAAAACTATTTTATATTTCTAAATGGTACTATATACCTTGTATTGATTTTAACAATAAACGATTTTGAGCGAAAATAACAGTAATATTTTTCTAAAGATTACGGACTTTTTTGATAAAAATTACGGACTTATATTTAGGACATATAAGTTGCCTCTAATAATTCAATCGAAATAAAAAATGCAATCTCCAAATCTGCAATTCTCAAATAATAATCTCATTTTAAACAATTATTTAAAGGCTAAAACCTGCCAAGCTGGGCAAAAAAAAAAACAGACCTAAAGCACAGTGAACAGGAAATTACAAATCAACCAATGTTCATACATCGCTCATTTTTATCAAACTAAATCACAACAGATTATTAATATATTTTTTTTAGAAATTGAGTACTGAATGGCTGCTTTTTATTCATTACTTGTGCATCGCACTCGTTTTTAGTGATGATATAATTTATTATCTTCCTTTAATTTTATAATTATAGAATAGTTTTATTGGTCTCAGTTTGGACTTAAAACCCTGTATTTTATTGCAGAACTTTTAGTGATACGAAAAAATCTTTATCTTTATCTTATGAGTACAGATTTAAGAAAAGGTTCGCATACCGTAAGTCGATTAACATGTCATGCTGTTTGGGTTACCAAGTATAGATTTAAAGTTCTGAAGCAAGGAATTTAAAAGCGCTGTCGTGCAGTTTTGATACAAATATGTGAAGCAGAAAGAATAGAGATCTCAAAAGAAGTTGTAAGTTCAGATCATGTTCTTATACATATCGAATATGCACCAAAGTAAAATGTGCCTTCAATTTTAAAAAGCTTTAAAGATTCTAATTTCATTCTCGACTGAAATGAAAAGAAGGATTTTAGTCAATGTCATTAAGTGAAGCGTTTCATGTCATTTCGACGAAGGAGACTCGAGCGATAGCGAATAGGCGAAGCAAATCGCATAACGTGATTCACTAGTGAGATTCCTCATTCTTCGGAATGACAAAACGATGACTTTATATCCTTAAGTTAATGACATTGGGATTTTAGTCTTTCGTAAAACAAACGGCTGCACTTTGAGTACAGAGTCGTTTAGTTTCAAAATTCCAGGAATAAAATATTGCTGCCGTTTTTTTTAAATTATTATTTCATCCAGCTTAATGTTTCAAGCAACTTGAATTTACAGCAATCCTATTTTTTTAGCTTTACTAACTAGATCCTTATCGCTGCCTTTTCCCTCTAAAAGTTGATCTTTTATGTTAGCTTTTCTTTTTTCTATAGCACTCATAGAAAGAGGGATGTAGTTTGGGAGATTAATAGTTTTAACTCCCTGAGAAATTAAGACTAATATCTCGTTATCATAAATATCCCAATTTACATTTTTTTTAAATAATTCTCTTTGGGATTCTATGACTGTTTTACTTTGATATATACTTCCATCGGTAATTTTTTTGAAAATAGATGGGAATGATTCAGAGGTTATATCATTTTTAGAAAAAAGTCCTTCAGGTTTAATTTTTTTTATGATTCTATCTAAGGTTAAGGATTCACTTTTCATTGTAATAATTATTATTTTACAATCTGTAAACTTTTCTTTAATTAATAGCGCCAAATCTACACCATTATTAATATTAAAATCTTTATAAGGAGGAAGACTAACATCTAATAAAGCTAAATTAATATTTACTTGCCGTTTTAGATTTAAAAATATTTTGTTGTAGGCATCTTCACAATTATGGCTTTTTATAAAATTCGGTTTGTTTTCTTGAAAATCAGTTTTTGATAATAGATTAATATAGCCGTCTACAATTATCGGAAGATTATCTACAATCAAAATTTCATAATTCATACTTTATAAAGTGTTTTATTGTTAATAATAGAAATACTAATAAAAAGTGGAATAACACTTAAGGTAGTTTTTCATAGCTCAGACTCCATTTTTGCTCGCATGTCAATTGGGTTTTACAAGAAAAATTCCATTTATTTTGGTTACATTAATTAAAAATTATTACTGTAAAGTCATCTAGTTCAAATCAATAACATTGCTGACATACTAGGTTTGCATCCTGTTCTTGTCGTTGGAATAGTAATCGAAGACTATTGAAAGAACCTGCATTATCGGTTTCCCTGGTGGTAATAAAAGCGTCTGGATCTGAATCTGAACAATGACAAATAAAAAAAGTAGTAAAGTGTAAAGTTTTCTCATAAAACTATTCTTTTGGAGCTACAATAATTGGATTTTGTAGGACAAAAGTATAGTTAAAATTTTAACAGTTCGGTAGTACAAATACACTCTAAGAAGAATAACAAAATTTCGGATGTTAAAAATAAATTCGCAAACAACTCATTTATAGATATTTAAATAAAATAAACAGAAAGTCTAAAAAAAACGAGGAGTGATTATTTGACAAATGTCAAACTTTATTTTTCAGATGCACCACGAATTTACCTACAAAACTAATTTAAAGTCTACAAATTAATAAGCAAAAGAAGACAATACAACTAAAAGTAACTTGGCTAGAAAGATGATTATAGATATGAACTAAAGAGCAGAAGTGAAATTAAAATATTAAAAAAAAAGATAAAAACCTTGTTTTTAATAATTTAAAAAAATGAAAATTTTTAAAAAACAGGGATGTGATTATTTGATAATTGTCAAACTTTATTTTTCAGATGTGTTACGAATTTGGCTGCGAACACGGCTTAACGTTTCAAGATTAATGCCCAAAAAGGAGGCAATGTATTTTAACGGAATTCGATTAGAAAGATGTTTATAAGTTTTTAGAAAATATTCGTATTTGATTTCGGCTTTACTTAGTCGTCCCACTAAAGCTCTGATTTCGGCCTGAGCATAGTGTACTTCGTAAAACCGTCGTGCTGTTATATTAAATTCCGGTTCAATATCGTACAAATGTTGTAAGTCTGAATATTTCATCCCTAAAAGATCCGAATCTTCGATTGCTTCCATATTTTCTTCACTTGGTATTTGAAATATAAAACTATAAATAGACGCCACCAACTCATTTTCGACTGTAATCCAAGTGGTAATTTCCCTATTACAATCTTTCACGTAACCTCGAATTGCCCCTTTATTCACAAAATAAATCATATCGCAAATCTCACCTGATTTATGCATTTTTTTACCTTTTCTTAACTTTATCGGGTAACTATTTTCGGTAAGGAATTTTTGAGAACCCTCACTGATAGGATAAACACTATTGAGAACGTATAAAAGTGTAGCGGCTTCTTCGGGAGTACTATGGCAAGGCTGTAAATTCAAATTATTCATAATCCGATTAAAAAAAATCTATTGGTTTATTTGGGGCATTTTTATTAGGCAAATATAATTGTTCAGGATAAAGAAAAACAAAACCCAAAGAATATAGTTCAAAACAAATAAAATGCAACTATCTCTATTCCAATACTTACAACTCATGTAAATACTGTATTTCCTACTCTGAATCTGTAAACAAAAAGTAGAAAAAAAGTTAAGCTAGATTTTTTTTGTAACTAGTTAATTTAACTCGTTGGTATAATTAATTTTTTAACAATATAAAACAAAGAAAACCTGTATTTTTATTTGCTTTTTTGACAAAATCTAAATCTATTATTTCTTTCTTATTTGACTCTTGATGTTTCAAGCAGCTTGAATTCACAGCAGTCCTATTATTTTAGCTTTACTAACCAGGTCTTTATCACTGCCTTTGCTTTCTAAAAGCTGATCTTTTATGTTAGCTTTTCTTTTTTCTATAGCACTCATAGAAAGAGGAATGTAGTTTGGGAGATCAGTAGTTTTAACTCCTTTAGAAATTAAGATTAATATCTCATTGTCATAAATATCCCAATTTATATTTTTTTTAAATATATCTCTTTGTGATTCTATGATTGCTTTACTTTGGTATATATTCCCATCTATAATTTTTTTGGAAATAGATAGGAATGATTCAGAGGTTATATCATTTTTAGAAAAGAATCCTTCAGGTTTAATTTTTTTTATGATTCTATCTACGGTTAAGGGTTCACTATGCATTGTAAGAATTATTATTTTACAATCTGTAAACTTTTCTCTAATTAGTAAAGCCAAATCTACACCATCATTAATATTAAACTCTTTATAGGAAGGAAGACTAATATCTAATAAAGCTAAATTAATGTTTACTTGTTGTTTTAGATTTAAAAATATTTTGTTGTAGGCATCTTCACAATTATGGCTMTTTATAAAATTTGGCTTTCTTTTTTGAAAATCAGTTTCTGATAATAGATTAATATAGCCGTCCACAATTATTGGAATATCATCTACGATCAAAATTTCATAATTCATACTTTATAAATGGATTATTGTTACTAAATTAAAAACTCAAGTTATTCCCAACTACTATACTGATATTCAATTAGTATAATAGCTGCAAAGTAATGTTAAGTAAGGAAGTATGAATAGGGATAAATCAGTAAAATTAAGGGGGTAAATTCGCAATCGCTTTTTTAAAAAAATATGACTATCCGTAACTAATACCAAACAGATAGAATTAGCCACAGATTAAAAAGATTTACACAGATTTTTTCAAAAAGTGTAATGAAATCTGTGAGAATCAGTGTAATCAGCGGCAAAAAAATATACATGGTACTTCTTTGCGGACAGTCATATAAAAAAATAGCCCGAAGTATGAGTCGTAAAGGAGATTGCTGGGATAATACTGTAGCTGAAAGCTTCTTTAAATCTTTGAAAACTGAATTGATTTATGGAACAAGCTGATTTCTAAAAAACAAATGAAACTGCAAATCTTTGAACATATTGAAATTTGGCACAACCGAAAAAAGGAGACATTCTATTTTAAATTATTATCACATAAGTATCAGCCTGTCAAAAATAAATTATACCTCAGCTATACTTCATGTTTTTCGGGTGCATAAAAACAATTATAGTTTAACTTTTAATGGATTTTGAATTATTTTCGACTGCTTCTCCAAAAGAGCATCCCAATCTTCGACAGAATGCACCTGACCGCTTTTAAGCCATGCAAAACCCGCATAGTAAACCGATAAATTATTTTTAGGATGTGTCACAATTAAAATCTGACTTTGATCAACAGCTTTAGAACGGTGATCAAATGCCTCTGACACCACTTTTGGATCAATCAAAATTCCTTCTCCCACAAAAGAATCATCAATTGGTTCCCAATGGCGAAAAATTCCTTTTCTGGAATCTATATGTACTGATCCCTTTTCCTTATGCAGTGTAATTCCTAAAGTATAATTAGGAATCTTTACTGCTGAACTGATTCTGTTTTCAAACTTTGAAAAGTTAGAACCAAAATCAAGAGATATTCTTTTCGTCTCTTTAACGCCATACTTGCTCCACGCAGGATACTCCAATTCAAAGACAGCGCGTAGCGGGCCTTTTGCAATTACTTTATATTTCTGAAAATTTTTAGAAGTGTACAAACTGTCTTTTTCCCAAATTCCAGTTCCTCCATTTCCTCGGCTGTAGCCAACCTGATATGGATCATATCCTTCTCCATGGTCAATATGATAATAGCCTGAAACTGCAGCATTCTTAGCATACCAAGAATCAATAATTGGATAATCCACCTTTTTAAGCCAGATATCTATTCCGCTGGAAAGCACTCCGCCTGCTTTTCCCTGATCAACCAGACGCTGTGCTTCTGGACCGTAAGTTCGGAAAGCCACCCTGTCATTCTCCCAAGCAAAATCATCTATCCGCTCCGGAACAAAGCGTGCATAAGTAGTAAGTTTCACAGCAGGCCTGTTTTTACTTGCATTTTCATCAGTAAAAATTGTATAAACAGTTTTAGACAAAGCAGCAACCGTGGCCTGAAACAGCAACTCATCTGGTCTGCCGTCAAGATCTGAATCAATCAATTGAGTTACCAATTGATTTCCTTTTTCATCTTTCACCAGTAAATCATCATAATTCTTAATCGAAGAAAAAACTTTAGCTTTATGAAGGTCTATTGAAACAATTTCTGCCGTACGGTCAAAAGGGAGCGTATTTTCAATGAAAATTTTTCTGCTGAATCCATCAGCGTTATCAAAACCCGAAAACAAACCAATGATTCCTATATAAGAAATACTGATTTTTAAATTTAATTTCATACTTGTTATTATTATACTTTATATACTACTGCTGTTAGTGCCTTCTGCAAATCTATACACAAACGCCTTAAAACCTCAACCAAATCCAAAGTGGCTATTTTTTATTAAAATCAACTAACTTCTGCGTACCGTTATTAAGCTGAATTATAATGTTACCCTCTTTTTGCTCAAGGCTTTTTACAGGAACCAGCTCCTTTTTACTCCATTTTTCACCAGATTTTTTCCAAAGCATAACTGTTGCATAAACATTGGATTCCTTATTGTCTGGATTAAAAGCAGCAGCAACATCAATCACCTTACTGGTTTCACTTTCCGGGTGCAGTCCTTTGGCCGTAACCACTTCTGCCGCATCCCAGCCCAAAAGCGGGATCATAGCCAATTGGTATTTTCCATTATCAATAATAGTAACTGTTTTCCCTTCTATTTTTCTTGTTACAGTTGTAATTTCTTTGCCAATTTGTGGCAAGGCATAATGCCCTAATCGCATAGCAACTGGAACTGTGCTACTGTTTTTATCTATTCTTAAAATTCCGTTTGGCAAAGGAATATCTGCCAAATTCATTTTAATTTGTTCATTAGTTTCCAAAACGGCATCACGATAATAAATACCATCTTCAAACTTTTTGAACGTAAATAACCGTAACGGTTCCCATTCCTGTTTTTCATTTTTAAAAACATAGTTCATTGCAACTTCCCCGTTTGCACCATCTGCCTGCCAAGGAAAAGCACTATTATAAGAAAGGCGGTTGTAATTTTCTGTTGATCGGAATCCCTGCCAATCGTCTTTTTTCTTTTCATGGCACCAAGCTCTTACCTCAGAAGCTCCAATGGCAGGATAATCTGTAATTAAAATCTTCGAACCTTCTTGAAAATTAGTATAGGCCTGATCTTTACGGAATTTGGTTTCCCAGTCTCCTTCATTTTCTTTTGCTGTCCAAAAAGGATTATCATCAGGCAATAAAAGCCCCAGAAAAGCTTTCCCCATCCAATATACGCTTCCTCTGCAGCTATACACTTGTACGGCGGGCTCAAATGCTCCATAAAAACCAAGTGTGGGCACATTGTCTTTCATAAATTCCGGGTGCTCTAGAAATTGTTTCAAAACTCCAGATGAAATTCTTCGTAACCAGCCATTATTTACAGCTGAATCATTTTCTAATCCCATAAAAGGAAAAGCGGCAATGGTAGCAATCCTGTAACTAATACTGCGTCCAAACATAATCATCTCCCCGTTACGGCTAAACATTAAGGGATAATTGGAATTGAGATCTTTAAAATTGCTTCTAAACTTTGAGGCATATTCAGGATAATATTTATTTCCAAAATATTCGGACCACAATGCTCCATACAATTGATAGCCCCACATACTGTAATAATCATAAGCTGGATTATCATTGTACCATCCATCGCCTCTATAATCGCTTAAAGATTTTTGCAGATATTCCTCTAACAATTTTTCATTAACCGGATAACCCTGATCTTTGAAAAAACTCAATACAAAAATGTTAAAAAACTTCCAATTAGAAGGTACCGTAGGACCATCACCATAACTCAGCATGGATTTGGCCAATGCATCTTTTTGATCTTGAGGCAACGGTTTCCAAAGCACCTCAGGATTAGTCAGCATCGATATTGCTATGGCTCCATATTCGACCAAATTCTGACTTGGCCCCCCATTTTTGGATCGGGGAACAATATAAGAAGGACTATTAGAATCGATTAATTTGCTGAATTGATGCCTGTAATACTCCGCTACATTGATATTATTAATCACTAAACCAGGATTTTCCTTTAGAAGCGGAGAGGCAATAAATAAAGTCCTGCTCAAACCCTCTAATTTCTCTGTAGGCACTTTATTTTCATCTTGAGGATAACTTTTTCCAGGCTGTTTTGGAAACTTCATTGGATCATCAAGAGTATGAACATAACTAAAGGCTCCTTCTAATAAATAAAGTGCGGCGTCTTTCCAATGTTGTTTTGTCATTCCTGTATAGGGACTGAGACTGTAATTAGGTTTTTTTATCTGAAAAATAGCAGTGACATTTTCTTTTTGCTGTGAAAATAAAGACACGCTGAAAATACTAGCTAAAAACAGCATTTTTTTAATTTTATTCATTTTTGAAATAATTTTGCAATTATTGGTATTTACAATTACTTTTTTATTTATCCCGGCGAAGTACCTTTAATAATATAGAAACCACAACACATAAGCGTAAAACAACACTATTCAAATATAAAACTATATACTCATAAATTGCTGTTTTTTAAAAAATTTAAGGTATCTTTTAATAGCTTCGTTTACCTGCGGATTTGGTAATCCTCCAGCGTTAAATCCTATTTTTAGTTTTATTGATTTTATTTAAAATCTGTTAGATTCCATTTATCAAACCATTTCAGAATTGGTTTCTCATCTGTGATCGTTATTGGTAACCAAATATAACTGCCATCTATAGGATTATCAGGCTTCCATCGGTCAGCCATAAAAATAAATTGACCTTTTTTCCCTTCTACTGGCAAAATATAAGTGCTTTGCGAATGAAATGTAAGTGATGCATCTTTTCCAGCACATGGATTCCCTAGAGACTGCCATGGCCCCCATATAGATCTGGATTTAAACGAGCGCGCCTCATTAGGATCCCAGCCTGTACAGCCAGAAGTTATCATATAATAAACCCCGTCTTTTTTTAAAACTGCCGGTGCTTCATTATGCCCTGTAGGTTCCATTCTTGTCCATCTATCTGTAAAATCCGAATAATCGTCCGTAAGCTCTGAAATATGGAGTGTCAGATTATCTTCTGACGCATGCACAAGATAAGCTTTATCGTCATCATCAACATAGACAGTCATATCTCTGGACATCTGTCCTTTTTCAAAATCTCTTCGAACCTGCATTCCGTTTTTGATTGCTTCCAGCCATTCTGGAGTCCAAGACTTTAGTGCATTTTCATTAATTGAAGCAGACTTAAAGTTATCATTGAAATTCATTGGCCACACACCTTTATTAGGGCGGTATGATTTTTTGTATTTAAAAGGTCCTTTGGGACTGTCACTTATAGCAACAGCAGCTCTGGCGGCATCATAACCTTGTCCTTTGAGCTCCAAATGAAACCACATAATGTATTTACCTGTTTTTTTATTAAAAACTACTTTTGGACGCTCCATAATACAGCCTTTTGTTATTTCAGAATTAAGATCTTGTTCAACCTTTAGGACAATACCCTCATTTTTCCAGTTGTACAAATCTTTTGAAGCATAACAGCTGATTCCTTTCAATGATGTRTTCCCTCCACGTCCCGCAGTCTTATACTCTCCATACCAATAATAAGTCCCATCAGCAAAAATAACACCGCCTCCATGGGCATTAATATGTACTCCATTAGTATCTTTCCATTCTTTTCCCGGAACAAAATAATTGCTCTGGCTGAAGACAAAAGAACATACAAAACTTATAATTATCGAATATTTTAATTTCATTTTACTTCTTTTTTTGATAAACCCTTATATAATCTATGATGTATTTTGATGGAAAACTAGCAGCTGCATATTCTCCTCCATTAATTCCTCCTACCGCCAGATTTACTAATAAATAATGAGGCTGCTGAAATGGAAGTATTTTTTGATTTTCGTTTTGAATTGTTTCTGATACATTAGTCTCATTTATCAATTGATCATCAGCATATAATTTAATCGAATGGACATCCCAATCCATTCTCCAAATATGAAATTTATCAGCCCAGTCTTTTTTAAAATCAGTCAACGGAATCGTTTTACTGTCCCAGGCCGTAGCTCCTGTATTTAATTTCCATGCCGTATTGGCCAGTATTTTTCCCGTATAATATTCCATGATATCAATCTCGCCGTTCGCAGGCCAATTTCCTTTTACGCCCAATGTCCAAAAGGCTGGCCACATTCCTTTTCCAACTGGAATCTTAGCCCGCATTTCAAATCGTCCATATTGCCAGGAATGTTTTCCACGCGTAATTAAACAGGACGAAGTTACTTTTATCGAATCTCGGTTTTTTCGCCAGTCTTTATGATTATAAGAGACAAAATCAGGGTTTATTCTCCTTTCTTTTTTGGCTTCAATTACAAGAAATCCGTTTTGGCAATAGGCATTTTCCCTTTGATACCATTGATTTTCATTGTTTCTGACAAAACCTTCTTCATAATTCCAATTCTTTTTATTTGGAGGCCCGTTTGTATTAAATTCGTCTGTCCAGACTAACTTATAATCATCAGGTTCTGAAAGACTTTGTTTGTGCTTGACAAAACTAAAAATTAACGTCAGGACAATTCCTAATACCAAAAACTTACCAATAAATCTCATTTTAAATATATTTTAAATCAAAATTAATTATGAGCCATTCTAAGACTGCACTATTTAAACAAGGGATCCCGAAAGATCCCTCATCAATACTAAAGTAAAAAAACAATAATAATATTCTCTTTCGTCTGCAATTTTTTATTTTTTAATAACTTGGAGTATTTTATCTGGATGCGATTGAATCTTTACCAGATAAATTCCCGGAGGCTGATTTTCAATATTCAAATGAACTTTACCGTTTTCACTTAAATAATTCAATGTTGAAATTAATTTACCATCCAAAGTATAAATTGCAATTGCAGCTAAATCCTCATTCGCTGGTAAAATAATATCGAATTGACCTGTCGTAGGATTGGGAAACGCGCTAATTGCATCAACAGATTTTTCTTCCAATGTATTCAGAGCCAAAGCCTTTTCTGTTTTAGCAGCCGCTCCTTTTTGAGTTGTCTGTGATAATGTTTTAACCTGCAAAGCTGCAGAATACTGACTTTCTCCTCCAGCATTCTCTGATGCAATTTTATAGAAGTAATCTGTATTCGATGCTAAATTTGTGTCGCCAAAAATGCTGTCTTTTACATAAGCTGCTAAAATTTCGTAAGTACCATCTATAGCAACTGATCTTTTAATTTTATAAGATTCTGCTCCTGCTGCAGGCGACCATTTTAAATTGATCACTGATGCCGATAATGCCTCACCCTGAAAGTTTGCTGGAATCGCCGGAATGGCAGGCTGATCATAAACCAATATCGCTGAGTATGCTGACTCAGCATTGTCTTTACCAATAACTTTAATTCTATATTCGGCATGTGTACGAACCTGATCAATTTGTTCAAGAACATTATAATTTGTTGATTCATAGAAAACTGAAAATGCGCTTTCACCGCTTAGCTTTCTTTCAAGAACATATTTATTTACTAATTCCTGATTAGTTCCTGTCCATTTTACTCTAATATTTTTATAATCTGATGAAAGGGTATAACTCAAGGTTTCCACTTTTGTTTTCCATAGAGGGATGTATTCCTTAGCTGAATTATAGGCTTTCGCCGATGCATTTTTAGCATAATATTGTCCTGCTGGAGTTAAAACCGTATAATCAGTTGATGTGCTGGAAATCACTGGTGCTGTTTGCAGCCAAACATAATTCTGCCAGTTTGGATTTCTTGTTTTAAACGCATCATTGATGGTAACATACATTGCTCTGGCATCTTGTACCCAATTGTATATCGAATAGCGCTCTACATAATCGGCACTTTCAAGGACCGCTAATACCGCCGCCAAATCATTTTTGTTCTTCGTAGCATTAGCATCCGTAAGCGTATTAACATCATCCGGAAAATTATTAGCTGTCCAGTTTGCACCAATATTCCATTCTGTAATCCAAATTGGTCTGTGGTATTTATCATATATGTACTGTAAATCACTTTTCCATTGAGCTGCAGTTTTATACCAGTAACAGTGCAGCGCAACATAATCAACTCGATAATTATTAGCCTCTGCCTTAGTCATAAAATTAGCCATCCACGGATTAAAAGGATCTGATGTAGCTGGCGAACCCACTCTTAAGCCTGATTTGAGAAGACCCGGCCAAGAACTTATCGCAGCCTCAACAGTCATATTTGATTGATCTGGACGATCTGGTTCATTAAACCCTAATAAATGTGTATACCCATCTTTAGTATATGCAGGTGTAAATGAAGGCCAATATTGTGTTTGTCTTATCGGAACATATTCCACGTTTGGTGTGGTATTCATTCCTGTATTCCAATTGTAATACCATGTAATATTTGTTGCATTTATAGCTTCTGTACTCCCGCCCGCAAGTCCTTTTTTGGTGACTTGGTGCCATTTCATTGTTCTGATAAATGAAATTGTTCCTTTTAAATTAATGGGTAAAACCGGAATTTCAAGATCTTCATTTTCTGCTATATAAACTCTGCTGTATCCTGATCCATCTGCACTTGTAGCAAAAGTTGCCATATAACCTTTTTTTAATTTAAATGATTTAATCACATTATCAAATGTTCCTAAATTGTCAAATGGTGTTATGGTAACATATTGCTGAGATGTTCCTGCAAAATTTTCTTCTGTAAAAACTTGCAATGGCTGATAATCTACAGAATATGGTGAGACAACTGCTCCTGATCCATAATTTGTAACATTTACATTAGTACCATTGACTGCCGCAGTACCGTTTATTGAAACATACTGTAGCTGCGAACTAATTACTTCACTTGGTTTAATATTTTCAAAATACAGACGGTTATCTGCCGAACTTAAGTTTACTGTCGAATTAATTAAAGGATTGTTTCCGTTTTTAAGATATAAAGAAGCAGTTCCGCTTAACACAACATTTGATTTTGTATAAGCCGCAGTACTCGTATTGCTTGAAATATTTGCAGTCTGCAGTGAAGGGCTGATAACTTTCACCGGTGCGTAAGCTGTATTTTCAAAAGTCACAGAAGTAATTGCCATATCAACAGCACCAGCTGCATAATTTTTTCCAATAACAATATTGGCTGTCTGCTGTCCCTGAACCTTTAAATCACCGATTCCAAAAAGTGCATTGGCTCCAGTTACATTAATGTAGTAAGTACCTGCGGTCTGCGATTGAAATGACAAATCTCCTGTTCTTAATTTATTAGCAGCTCCAGTTACAAAACTTTTAGATGCCAAAACTATCCCTCCGCCATTTGCAGCTGTGGAAACAGATACACTCATTTGAGAACCCGGACTTAAATTCGAAATATACTCATATATCCATGAAAACTGATATCCTTTGGAGGCTTCTAACTGCACTGGTAAAGAGTAAACTGAATTTTGAAGCGTAGTACTATCCCATCTGATATACATTAACCTTCCGCTGTAAACTGAACTATCTGATTCAAAAGTATGACCAGAAGTTACATCCATAAATCGTACGCCGCTAGTACTGTTTGCTGTATTAAAAATAGATGGAGAAGCAACATTAGTCCATCCATAAGCAGCTGGAGTTCCCGCATTATCATTAAAAAATCCGTCCCAGCTATTAATTAAATTGGAAGATTTTAGTTTTAAATCGGCAATAGCCATAAGTCCGTAATCACCAGTAATTGTCACGTAGTAATTACCCGTAAAATTCGAAATAAAAGATAAATCCCCTTTTCTTAATTTGTTAGCATTACCGGTTGTAAATGATTTAGAAGTTAAAACCCCAGATCCATCAGCGCCCGACGATATTGCAACATTCAGTTTGGCGCCAGGAGCAGCATTCGATATGTATTCATAAATCCATGAAAATTCATATCGCAAACCCTGTTCCAGCTTAACAGGAAAACTATAAGTCGAAGCTGAATAACTTGCGTTGTCCCAACGAATGTACATTATTCTTCCGCTGTAAACCGAATTATCTGATTCAAAAGTATGCCCCGAAGTTACATCCAGATATCTAACGCCACTGGTTGAATTAGCAGTATTCCAAGGAAGGCTTGCAGAAGTATTAGCCCAGCCATAATCATTTGGTTTTCCAGAATTATTCCCTGTAACTCCTGCCCATCTTCCTAGTAGATTATCAGTGCCATATGCTATTACTGCTCCTGAATTATCATTTAAAAGATCAAGCGTTTTCGAAGTTAAATAATGTCCGTCCTGATAAATATTGGCAACGCCGTCTTTTATTGCATATCTATAAGTTTGCTCCTGAGCATTATCTACAGAAGTACTTAAATTATCTGGCAATGACAAAATTGTTGTATTATTAAAAGTAGTTTTATCTAAAGATGTTCTAAATCCGAGTCCGCTTGTATTTTTAACCTCAACATCTAATCCTCTGCCAACAGCCGCATTAACTTTGGCTTTTACTTCTAAAGTAAATTCAGTTTGATTAGATAATGGAAATGATATAATGTCTGAATTCACAGCATTTGTAAAAGTCTTAGGACCATTTAATGTTGTATCTAAACTTGCTTTAACAGGCAGATTAGGAGCTTGTGCATGTATATTGAATACAAAAACCGATAACCAGAATAATAAAAATGTGTATAATTTTTTCATATGAAATATTTGTTTTAAAAATTATTTTAAAATTTTTGTATGCTTTCATTGGTAACTGACAAAATTATTTGCTTAAGAAACTTCAATACTTCGGTTTATAAGATTAAAACAGAACCAGATTATTCCTTTCGCTATTATTAACAGGCAAAATTTTATTGAAATTTATAGTTATCATTATACATTGCTGAATCCGTAATTCTTCTTTTAAATCATACGCTCACAATATATTTATTCATGCGGATTTTATGAATGACTGCCGGCATTATCCCTTATGACCAGAGATAATGCTTTAACAGTCAACATTTATAAAAACTACTATTTAAGAGTTTTTTTAAGTTTAAAAATCTTTGCAGGATAAATAAACTGCAGTACAAGAGAACAATTCGAATTACTGCAGTTTAGATATTTTTATAATAATTAAACAGCTGATTAAAGTTTAGTTTCATCTGCAACAGCATCCTGCCATTTATCCCAGACTTTAACGTTAGCATTGTAACCGTCATAACCAAAGTTCTGACTTAACTGTCCTTTAATATTAGCCGTTATGGCGCTGTTTGGAATGGGCCAATAGTTATTACGTTTGTCCATGGTATAAAACTTAGTGCCATTTGGAACAACAATACCGGCTGGATATTTGTTGTAAAGTGTATAATGTACAATACGCTGATACCAATAACTACCTCCAGATGAACCTACTCCAGATTGTTTATCCCAATCCGTTTTACTGTATGTCTGACCCCACTCATCTGGTTTTCCGCTAAGGGCGAGACAGTGCGAGATACGTTTTAGCTCCACATTCCTCCATTCTTCCAGATAAAGTTCTCTTCCTCTTTCTGCACAAATATCACCAATAGTTACTTGGGTATACATTTGTGTGGCTCCAGCTCTAGCTCTTATAACATTCACATCCTGAGCTGCACCGGCAGTATTGCCTTGATAGAAACGTGCTTCTGCTCTTAACAGATAAGTTTCAGCTAAACGATATAAGTACCAATGCGCTTTACTTCCGGTGCTAGCTCCTTGAAAATCAGTTGCATTTGGATTGGTTTCATTCACAACATCATGCAGATAGATTTTATACAACGGAAAATCAAACCACTCACGAAGAGTGTCTTTTGACAACAGCGTAGTGCCATTTTTCATTCTAAAATTTTGCTGGTAGTACGCAGAAGTCTTATCACTGTATTTAAGATCTTCCATATTCACCCAGTTGCCAACAGTGCTGTTATGTCTAAGATCAGTCTTATCCTCAATACCGTTTACTACCCACATAGGATGCTGTGAATAATAGGAAGCGCTAATAGTAGCAATACCGCGTCCCAGTGCTCTTGCATAATCATATTTAGCTTGGTAATTAGCATTGTTTGAGGCAAAACGGCCTGCTGCCTGTTTTCCATCAGGGGTAGTAAGCGTACCAGAATTCCAGTTTGGCCCAAAAATTCTCATCGAGGCAAACGGTAAAAACGACTGTACTCCTCCGTTTGGCATTACCATGATAGCTTCTTTATTACCAGCAATAACCTTATTTTCAGGCCTGTGTAAATCCCAGATCACATTTCTGTTAATAGTCCATGTTGTTGGATTTCCTCCTGGATCAAAAGTTCCAAAATTGCTTTGCATTAAAGAATAACCCGATTGATTAATCAAAATATTGGCCTGTGCTTCTGCTTCTGCAAATCTGCCAGATGCTAAATAACACTTAATCAATAACTGACGGCATGCGCCTTTATTAACTAAACCAACATAAGCTAGTTTTGACTGTTCTGGCACCCATTCTACCGCCTTTTCCATATCTGCTGTAATCATTTCGATGATCGCTTCTTTTTTGGTAGAATAATAACTCTGCTTTGGAACCTCCAAAATTTTAGTAATTAACGGAATATCTCCAAATTGATATACTAGATTAAGATAACGGTATGCTCTATGAAAATAGGCCTGGCCAATATATTTACGCTTAACTTCTTCAGTTAAACTTGTTACATTATCAATGTATGTCAATACGGTATTGGCATACTTAATACCATTATAACCTTCATCCCAGTAAAATCCAAGATAAAAATCATCATTTGTTGCTGTTTTAAAGCTTCCGGTAGGAACTATAGTATTAGCAAAATCAGAAATAGTACTGCTATTATCTGTTTTCCCATATTTTGCCATATCAGAGAAAACATATTCCGTACCGATAGGCACACTATTACCGGCAGCATTATAATGAATATAATTATTACGTAGTCCTTTATCAGCAATTGCTAAAACTGCCTGCAATCCAGATTCTGTAGTAAATGTAGTTTCTGGTTCGTAAAACGAAAGCGGATCCGGCTCCAGAAAATCTTTTGAACAAGAAACCAAAAGAGCAGTTGCTACCGCTAAAGGTACAAGTATTGAGATTTTATTTTTTATATATCTTTTCATCATCGTAATTATTAAAGTGAAACGTTAAAACCTAAATTAAACATTCGTGTAGCCAATCCCCCTGTTTCCGGGTCTCCATAATATTTCCATTCGCCGGAAGCAGCCCACGTTGCAGCGTTCTGAACTGAAGTATAAATTTTGAAGTTTCTAACATGCAGACGGTCTAAAAGATCTTTAGGAAGAGAATAAGCCAGCGAAATATTATCTAAACGAATAAAACTGCGGTCATATAATTTTGCTGTTCCAGCTCCTGCAGGTCCTCTGGCATCAAGACGCGCCCAGTCATTAGTTGGATTATCAATTGTCCAATATGGATTTACAAACGGGTTGTAGTTGTTTGTATACAAACTGCCGTCATTATAAGTATTCATATAACGGCCGTCAAGTGATTTATGCCCCATATAGGAATACATATTAATTGCCAAGTCCCAATTTTTATAAATTTTAAATTCATTGCGCAGCGACCAGTTAATCGGTGGAGCTGTTTCCCCTAAAAACTGTTTGTCTTTTTCATTATAAGTTGGCTTCCCATTCACATCATCGGCAGTGTAACTGTTTTCAACTTTTGGATCACCAGGACGCTGACCGTATTTTGCAGCTTCTGCAGCCTCCTCTTTTTGCCAGATTCCAATTACTTTATAATCCCAGATTTGAGAGATTGGTCTGCCAATAAACCAACCGTTAGTTTTATCATCAGACTCTTTCTTCCCAATAACATTACCATTGGCATCCTTAACATCTTCCATATTACCATACAATGCATTTATGGTATTTTTATTATATGAAAAGCCAACCATGGTAGTCCATTCAAAATTTGGTTTTTTGATATTTATAGTATTAAGACTTACTTCAATCCCTCTGTTCTCAACTTCTCCAAGATTGGTAGCAATTGATCCAAATCCTGAGAAACCAGGCAGACGCTGACTCATAATCATATCATTGGTAACCATTCTGTAAACGTCTATTGTACTTGTAATGCGGTCATTTAAGAATCCAAGATCAAGACCAATATTTGATGCCGTTGTTTTTTCCCATTGCAGATTTGGATTCGCCATACGGTCAATTGCTAAATACTTAGTATCAACAATATTTCCTGAACCATCTATATATCCCATCGTTGCTCCAGTTCCAGAACCTAAGTTTGCCAATGCTATATATGGATCAGCAAGTGATCTGTTTCCGTTTTTCCCCCAAGACAAACGCAATTTACCGGTACTCATAGGCTCCCATTTAAACCAGTTTTCTTTATTAAAGTTCCATCCAAATGCAACGGAAGGAAAAGTTGCATAAGGATACGAAGCTCCAAATGCTGAATATCCATCTCGGCGTACAGTTCCTGTTATCATATAACGATTATCAAACGAATAGAAAAGTCTCGCCATTAATGCATCGGCTGTTTGATGCGTATCGGTTGTAGAAAAAGAGCTGTTTAAAAGCGTTGCATTTGCCGTATTGTGAAACCCTAGAGCATCTGACGGCTGAATATTACGTGCATAAGTAATATCCGACCATGTTTTTAGATCTTCAGCTTCCTGAACAAAAGTGGCTACGATATGGTGTTTCCCAGCAAATGTATGATCCCATGCTAATGTATTATTCAAGTTCCAAGTAAATTTTTTACCACTACCTCTATCTACTCCTATATTAACAGGATTCCAGTTTTTATTACCTGATGACTGAAAATAACGATTGTAAAAGAATTCATAGCGCGGAGCAGCATTAAATGAATACGTGATACCTGCAGGTAAAGTTACCTTTGTATTAAAAATGGTATTCAGCACGGTATACCCTTTCTCAAGCTCCATATACTGTCTGTCGTAGTAGTAATTATATCCTCCAATAGTTGGTCCCATTGGCTGTCTTGCATAATCGCCGTTTGCTTCTTTAAAGTTAGAAAACGGACTGTTTCTTAACATATTTGCGTCCCAGTAATTAGTACCGGTACCAACAGATATATCTCCATCTGAACGATCTTGAAAATTAACGTTTGCTCCAAATTCAAGCCAGTCCGTAATTTTAGCATCCACTTTCATATTTGCACGAACTGCAGAATAATCATTACCCTGAATAGCTCCTTCTGCCGTTAAATAACCCAAAGACATATAATAATTTACTTTATCTCCAGCTCCGGAAACGCTTAAATTATTGTCATGATTGATTCCTGTTCTAAAAGTGCTGTCATACCAGTCGTGTGTTGTTCCTGAAGTAAAATTCTTTAAAAGCACAGCGTCAGTAATACCCAATCTCAATCCCCATACTTCATTCAGACTCTTCCCTTGTATTTGTGCAGCTGGCTGATAGGCTAGCCATTGAGCTTGAGATATTCCATACTTATCTAATTGGTTAGGGTTTGAGTAATACCCAGCTTTGCCAGCAGCTGTCCCAGTCACCCATGCCTCGTAATTTCCAGTTGCTGTATTTGAACCATACGTTTTGGCAGTCTCCCAATCTTCACGATATTTTACATATCCCTCTGGAGAATACACATTGCGATAGGCGCTTTTATTGGTAATTGTCGTGTTTGTGGTAACATTAATAATAGGCTTGCCATTCTTCCCTTTTTTGGTTGAAATAACAATAACCCCTGCAGCCGCTTTAGATCCATATACAGCTGTCGCCGATGCGTCTTTTAAAATATCTACCTGACCAATATCATCAGGGTTAATTTCTGAAAGCTCTCCGTAGAACTGCATTCCGTCTAAAATAATAAGCGGTGAGTTATGACCACCATCAGAATAAACAGAAGTCTGCCCGCGAATCTGCAAAGAACCTCCTCCTTTTGCATCAGCCGAATAACCAACTTTTAGACCAGGAACACCTCGCAAAAGATCTTGAACTGTCTGCGGATTTTGATTTGCTAAAGCTTCGGCTTTGACCTGAACAATTGATCCGGTTAAATCCTTCTTCTTCATTTTGCCATAACCTACCACTACCACTTCATTTAATGTAGATACCTCACTTACCAATTTCACTATAATTGTAGTGTTCCCTTTTAAAGCGACCTCCTTAGTTGTAAAACCCGTAAAGGACACTATTAATACTGAATTCTCATCAGCTTTTAAAGTAAATTTTCCATCAAAATCTGTTGTAACAGCCAGTTTAGTTCCTTTTACCGTAACTGTCGCACCCGCTAATGGAATCCCATTTTCGTCATTAACTTGTCCGTTTATACTTTTTTCCTTCTGTACATTTTGCAGTACTTTTGCACTTTTGTTACTAATAGCGTATGCATGAACTTGAGATAAAGAAACTAATACACAAAACATGATAAGTTTCTTTTTCAAATTAAATCCAGATACACAATCAGGACCTTTTTTAATCCTAATAAAATTTGTCATTTTTGGTTGTGATTTTTGGTTAATTAATAATTTGTTAGTTTGCAAATCACAGTATCATCAGATATAATTAAAATCACCTCAAGCTATTTTTAAGTCTTCTTTAAGATTAATATACCCAACATTAACATATAATTCACATTGTAAATGTAGCGTAACACTAATGCTTCAGAGGGGGTGATTACAAGATTAAAAAAGGGGTAAATCAGCATTATTCTATATAAAAGAGGATATTTTTATACCAATGATAAAAAAACAAGAATAAAAATATACAATGCATAAAAAAGGAATCCAAAACAAATGAAATGAAACACTGAATATTGTTTTTTTGCATAAAAAAGCGGCTGTGTTTTAATGTTAAACACAACCGCTCTTTAAGGTTATAAATTCTAATTATATTATTCTACAAAACGGCTCATTTCTGATGCAGCCAATAAAAATGCGCCAACACCAAAATCGGCTGTAGAGTTTTTATCGACTACCTGCCCAGGAATGGCTTTTTCGCCTATAGGCTGAATATATCCAACTGTACCATCCGCCTGAAGAGCAAAAGTGATTAAATAATTCCATGATTTTTCCACCACTGGCAAATAGGTTTCTTTATCCAAGATACCATTATTGATTCCCCATAAAAAACCATAGGTAAAAAAAGCCGTGCCGCTTGTTTCTGGCCCGGGAGCATGTTCGGGATCCAAAATACTTCTTGTCCAGTAACCCTCTTTTTGCTGGGCATTTGCCAAAGCTTTTGCCATATCTTTAAAACGGCTGATGTATTCTTTTTTATGTTTGGCAGCATTTGGTAAATCTTGAATAATTTTGGCATAGCCAGCAAAAATCCACCCGTCTCCTCTAGCCCAAAAGTCTTTTTTCCCATTTGCACTTTTGTGTTTTGGATATACATATTTTGCATCACGAAAATACAGTTTTGACTCATTGTCATACATAATACTATTGGCATGCGTTAAATAAGAATGCAGTTTTTCTAAATACATTTCGTTCCCGGTAAGCTTATATAATTTAGTCATTACAGGCATTACCATATACAATCCGTCTATCCACCACCAATAATCATTAGCCTCGGTACTCATTTCATATTCCATAACTTCCTGGGCACGGGCAATTTTTCGGGGATCATTTTTTCCTGTAAAGTTGTACAAATCTATATAGGTTTGGAAACAAATCTGCCAGTCTCCAAAAAGCACATGCTTATCGTTTTCCCCATAATTGTATTTCCATTCCGACTTGTCAGCCGATTTGGCTCCCATCCATTGATTTTTTTCTGCCCAAGCCATAGAATAATCCAAATATTTTTTATTTTGGGTCACTTTATAAGCCTCCATATTTCCGGTATGATAAGCGGCAACATTCCAAAAAGCATTGCCCAGTTCAGGATGTGCCTCTTGCCAGCGGCTATTTACTTTATCAATAATAGATATAACTTCTTTTTTTGATTGCTTTATTGCTGTTCCCTGCTTTACTGCACCGCTTTTACAACTAATAACCGCTAAAGAAACAGAAGCCATTAGGATAAAAAATGAGTTTTTAAAATTCATAATTATTTTTTAGATTAAATTTTAAATAATTACGCATGGCTCTATTTAAGCCCGCATTGTAATCGTTTTTATTTCTTCGGGTCAAGACTGAATCAGGCAGATTTCCAAAAACTCTCATTCAGTATATATTTATTGTCCTTAACGTTTTGATACTTCTTCTTAAACTCAGAAGGATTTAAATTATAAAACTGCTGAAAATGTTTCCTGAAATATTTAATATCGCCAAAACCCGCAATTGAAGCGGCCTGACTTATCTGCAAATCGGTAGTAATTAATAATGTTGCTACTTTTCGTAAACGGACATCACGGGTAAATTCAGAAACCGATTTACCTGTAATTTTTTTAATTTTTTTATAAACCAATGAATAACTCATGCCTAAGTACTCTGCCAAATCATTTACATTAAAATTATCGGTATCTAAATTGGCATCAATTATATCAACGATTTTGTCAATCAGTTTTTTATCCTCGTCGGATAACTTTAAACCCGCCCCTTTTTTTGTAACAGAATTAAGCAGGTAATTCTGTTCACTGTCCCTTCTTGCTAATATTCCGCTGATTCTTGCTAATAAATATTCGTTATCAAATGGTTTGGTAATGTAATCATCCGCACCTACTTCGGCGCCTTTCAGTTTTACCTCTTCTGAAGTTCCTCCTGTGAGTAATATTACCGGAATATGCTTTAACTCTTCATCATTTTTTATGTGTTTGCAAAAAGCCACTCCATTCATTTCTCCCATAACCACATCAGAAATAATTAAATCGGGCTGTATTTTCTTTATTATGGCTAAAGCTGCTTCTGCACTTTCAGCTACAGTAATATGGTATTTTGAAGTTAGTATCTGCTTTAAATAGTTTCGTATTTGGGCATTATCATCAACAACCAAAATACTTTTTGCATTCTTTACTAAATCATCAATATTTTCAGGTTCTTCAGCTGTTTGCAATACATTTTCGTGTATCTCTGTTGCTTCCAAAGCTTCTTCCAAGAACAAGGTTCTCTCATTTAAGTCTTCCCGAATTTCTATATCTCCAAAATGTTCTTTTCCCAGAAGTAATTTAATTTCAAAAATTGCTCCTCCCTTTTCATTATCGCGACAGCTCACTTCACCATAATGCTGATCAACAAACTGTTTCACCAGATAAAGACCAATACCGAATCCTTTACGGTTATTTTTGATATTTCTGTTTGATTGATAGAACAAATTAAATATTTTGTCTTTATCCGCATCCGAAACTCCTTCTCCATTATCAACCACATTTATAATGACTTCATTATCTACGCAGCGAAGGTTAACCGTAACTGTTCCTTTTTCTTTTTCCGTAAACTTTAAAGCATTCGAAATCAGATTAAACAAAGCCATTTCTATTTTTTCCCTATCGATATATACGAATAATTTTTCTTCGGAAATACTAAAACTGTAATCTATTTTTTTTGTTTTGGCATAATGTACAAAACAGCTGAACACCTCTTTGCAAAGTTCTACAATATCAATTTGGCCAACTTTAAGTTTTCCCGTTTCTGTTTCTGTTTTTCTAAAAAGAAGCAACTGGTCTACTAAACTCAGTAATCTTCTGGAATTACTATATACCATCTCTATGGCTCCAGGATCTATTTGCTGATCAGCACCATAGATTATATCTTTTAAAGGATTGATAATCATTGTTAAAGGCGATCTGAACTCATGAGAAATATTAGTAAAAAAAGTTATTTTTTTCTCATTCAATTCCTTCTCCTGTTTAGCCAAATCCTGGGAAAGTCTTACCTCATATTTAAGCTGTGCCTGCTGACGCTGGTATTTGTTAACTACATAAATAATAAAAGCAATAACCAGAAAATATAAGAAATAGGCTAAACCGCTTCTGTACCATGGCGGTAATATAGTTATTGGCAATGAAGCAGATTTTGTATTCCAAACTCCCTCTGTATTTGTAGATTTAATTTTCAGCACATAATCCCCTTCTGTTATTCTGGAATAATTTGCATTTCTAATATTATCAACATAATGCCATTGCGAATCCCATCCCTCTAAAAAATAGGCATAGGATATTTTTTCAGGCAAACTGTATTCTAAAGCAGCAAATTCGATATTCAGCATCGATTCCTCATAAGGCAATTCTAGTTTGTCAATTCCAAAAGCTGCTAAACCCGATTGATCAAAAACTTTGTTATTTACTTTTATGGAAGTGATGATTAGCTTTGGAAAATCATGAATTTGGCTGTTTATTTTTGTATCAATAATATTAAAGCCTTTAATTCCTCCAAAAACTATTTCTCCCGAAGAGAGTTTCAGCGCTGCATTGTAATTAAACTGATTGCTTTGAAGTCCGTCAGCATCATTATAACTTGTGATTTTTCCGCTATCGGCATTATATACAAATATTCCGTTATAGGTACTGCACCAGTAAGCTCCCTGATTATCTTTAACAATATTTAAAACTGAGTTATTTGAAATGCCATTGCTTTGGGTCAGGATTTTTTTCTCAAAAGTCTGCGGATTAAAAATCATCAAACCTCCTCCCTCGGTACCCACGAGCATTTTTGCACTCGAATGAGAAACAATAGACCTCACAGGATATTTTGCATCAATCTCTTTCCGTTTCATTGTTACCGGATTGAATTGAATCAGTTTTGTAAAATTTCCTATCCAAAGATTTCCATCCTTGTCTTCTGCCATCGAAATAATTCCTCTGATTTTTGCATCCACAAAATCGAATTTGTCGCTTGTTTCATTATAGCGGTACAACCCTTCTTCATCTGGAGAAGCCACCCATAAAACATTGTCTTTAGCCCGAAACAATACCCAAATATTCTTTTGAATTACATTGGTTTTAGGATTAAAAAGATTGTATTTTTTAAAACTATGGGACTGAGAGCTAAAAAAGCAAATTCCTCCTCCATAAGTTCCAAACCAAGTTCCTTTACTGTCTTTTATAATTGCAGTCACAAAATTATTAGACAGCGAATTTGGATTTTTGGCATCATAAGAATAATTTGTAAATGTATTATTCTTTCTGTTCCATAAACTTGCACCTCCTCCGTCTGTTCCTATCCAAAGATGCTCATTATCCTGCTCAGATAACGAAAGAATAAAATCGCTTGGCAAAGTATTTTTTATTTTTTCATTTTTAGAAACTGTCGTAAAAGGGCTTTTTCTTTCCTCAATCTTATTAACACCACCTCGTAAGGTTCCAATCCAAACTCTGTTTTTATCATCTAAACATAAAGATGAAATTGCATTACTATTGAGTTTTTCTTCCTCCAAACCCGCATTTAGTAAAGAAAAAGTATCCGATTTATAATTGTATTTAACGATGCCGTTGCCATTTGTAGCAATCCAAAGTTCTTTTGTATCGGACTTACACATCATATCAGAAATAGGGTACATAATTTCCTGATTCGTGTACACACGATGTGTTTTATTTACGGTATTGTATTTTAGCAAGCCTTCTTCAATCCCAACCCAAACATTTGAATAGCTGTCATATAAAACACAGCCACTCCCTGTAACTTCAGAAAACACTACAGAAAGTTTTTTTGCTGATGCATCCAGAGTCACAAGTCCAGCTCCTGGAACTGAACACCATAATTGACCGGATTTATCAAAATCCATTCCCTGAACATGGTAATCCCATCGTAATTTTCCTTTTATATAAAGCGGAATCTGTATGGTTTTATCTTCTTTTCCAGCATAATAAAGTAACCCTCTGCCTGCAGTGGCGATATACATATCTGTTTTGTAATCTATAATTTCATTGACAACAAAATCTATCAGTTCACTTTTAGAGGTTTTAGCATCTATATAATGCTTTGTGGTAAACCGATTGCTCAAATAATTATAAACGCTTATTCCTCCTTTTGTGCCAATCCAAATTTCATTTTGAGTCCCACAAATACTTACAACCCTGTTATTAATTAACGAATTGGCATCATTAGGCTCATTTCTGAAACTTAAAAAACTATATCCATCGTACCTGCTTATTCCGTCATAAGTGCCAAACCACATCAAACCCCGTTTGTCTTTGTAAACAGAAGTAACGGCATTATTAGCAAGTCCATCCTTAATACCAATGTATCCAACATCATATTTTTTTTGTCCATATTTAGAAATAGATGAACCTGAAGCCTGAGGTTTGGCCGAAAAACAAACAAAAAGTATTAAAAATAAAAGGATTCTATTTTTCAAAATATATTGTGTTTGCGATTGAATATAAAGTTTTTTATAAATCTATTCTTTTAATTTTTTTAAAAGTCTAAAACGGCTAAGATATTACTAAATCCGCTATTAATCGAGGCTCAAATTGCTCTTATAAAATTAACCTCTGAAATTAGAAAAAACCTATGAAGAAGATCATAGGTTTTTAAAAACACACAAAAACCAGTAACTAATTAACTAAAGAAATTATATAAGAATAAGAATACTTCTTATCCAATAATCGATAAGGATCATGAGGTGGTCTTCCCCAGCTGTCATCTCCGCCAAGACCTCTTTGTTTGTAATCTACATGCAGGTAAACTGCTTCTTTTGAGTTTAAATTTAAATCTGAAGGATGACGCTGCGCCTTATTTTTTCCCGGATCCAAATCTTCTGTCGAAATGTTCAATGCACTAAAACCAATCGGCTGCAGTCCTTCAATTTTTAAACCTTGCCCATTTGCATTTTTTAAAGTCAGCCAGCGAATATCTGTTTTATAACCTGACTCCTGAGGGCGGATATAATTTCTGGCATACTGATTCATTACTTTATCTGAATATTCTCCAATAAATGAAGCCGAATTTCTATCCGAATAATTTTCCCAAGGTCCTCTTCCGTAATAATTTAAATTTTCAAACGCTCCGCTTAATTTTGCGCGCATTCCGAAACGAGGCAGTTCAGGTAAATCTTTTCCAGTTAAATCAATAGCTGCAACAACTTTTATGGAACCATTATTCTGAATCAAATAATCTACAGTGTAAGGAACATCAGCTTCGGCTAACTTATAAGCCACTTTTATAAGTAACCCTTCGGCAGTATTTTTATCCAAATTAACACTTACAACAGCTACATTTTTTGTTGCTTCTTTCCAAATCGCTAATTTTTTCGGCATTTCGTTTCCAAAATCATTATCCGTTGGCGCGCGCCAGAAATACGGTGTTGGAAAATTGGTAAAAATAGCAGTCCCATTTTTCAAACTATATTTCAATATTACTCCTTTTTGCAGATCAAATTCTCCTGCAATACCCTCCGTTTCAAAAGAAATTACATTGTTTTTAACGGAATATTTTAATTTAGACCCACTTTTTGCTATGGTATTATTTATAAAATAATTCCCTTTTCCTATTGAAAATTGTGCTCTGGCAAACTCAAATCCCTTCGCAACCAAAGGAGCATCATATTTTGAAACTGCGAAAACATTTAAAAAATATTCTGAATTATCATCAAGCTGTCCTATATCCAAAACAGCATTTTTGCTTTCTTCCGGGTTCACATCTAAACTAAATTCACCAGACTTGGCTTTTGACCCGTTTTTAATCAATTCCCATTTAAATGTATAATTAGAAAGGTTGGTAAAATTAAAATGATTGGTTACCACTAAATCAGTTTCATTATTCAGCTGAAATTGAATGTTTTGATATACTTTTTTCACTTCCTCTAAAGCTGGTTTTGGAGTTCTGTCCGAAAATATAAGTCCGTCAGCACAGCCATTTTCGTCATTTTGCAGATCAGCACCTCCCAAATCGCCTCCGTATGCCCAAAAAACTTCCCCTTTGTCATTTTTAGTTTTAATTCCCTGATCTACCCAATCCCAGATAAAACCGCCCTGCATACGTTTACTGCTATTGATAATATCCCAATATTCCTGAAAATTCCCACTGCTGTTTCCCATAGCATGTGCATACTCGCACATTATATAAGGACGAGTTTTATCAGAATCAGCGTAATCCTTCATGCTTTTAATTCCTGGATACATAGGAGCTACAATATCAGTATTTCTATTCTCTCCAGCCTGCTCAAACTGAACCGGACGAGTAGTATCTTCTTTTTTCAACCAATCGTAGGCATCATAAAAAACAGGACCGTTTCCGCACTCGTTTCCTAAAGACCAGATGATAATTGACGGATGATTTTTATCTATTGCAAACATTCTATGGATACGGTCTAGATGCGCCGGCGCCCATTCCGGTAAATAAGACGGATGTTTTGTTTTATCAAACCTGTTTTGCCACTCAGCACCCATTGCGTGACTCTCGATATTAGCTTCATCCACCACATAAAAACCATATTCATCACATAAATCATAAATATGAGTATCATGCGGATAATGGCTCATTCTGATAGCGTTAATATTATGTTCTTTCATTAACTGAAGATCTTTCATCGTAAGTTTTTCATTTGGAACATGCCCTTTTTCATCATCATGCTCATGAATATTAACTCCTTTTACCATAACCGCCTTGCCATTCACTAACAATCTGGCATCTTTGATTTCAACTTTTCTAAAACCTGTTTTTTTAGAAATAATTTCCAGAATTTTTCCTTTATTGTCCAGTAATGTAATGGTATATCGGTACAAATTTGGTATTTCGGCATTCCATTGTTTTACATTTTCGATTGTTTTTTCAAAACTGATTTTTTGTTCTTTTGCGTTTACTTTTTTATTTTCTGAGAAAACAGTGTTTCCTTCATTGTCAAACAATTCAACCTTTACAGCCGGATTTTTAATTTTATTGTTTTCGAAATACTTTAAAGTAACATCAAGATTAAAAATCCCGTTTTTATATAGATTATCTAATTCGCTCTTTACAAAATAATCCCAAATTGCAGTTTTAGGCATTGCCTGCAAATAAACATCGCGCTCAATCCCGCTTAATCTCCAAAAATCCTGATCTTCTAAGTAACTTCCGTCATGCCAGCGGAATACCTGTACAGCAATCAAATTATTTCCTTTTTGCAAAAAAGAAGTAATATTAAATTCGGCTGGCGTTTTAGATGCCTTTGTCATTCCCACTTCTTTTCCGTTCAGGAATACTCTGGCATAACCTGAAATAGAAGCAAAATGAAGTATAATTTCTTTGTCCTTCCATGAATCTGCTACTTCAAAAGTGCGTCTGTAAGTCCCAACAGGATTATAATCGCCATTTATAAAAGGAGGATTTTTAGGAAATGGATAAGTAATATTGGTATAAATTGGAATGTCATAACCCTGCATTTCCCAATTAGAAGGCACTTGAATGTTTTTCCAGTTCTTATCATCCAAATTTGCGGCAAAAAATTCCATTGGTCTTTGAGATGGATTTTTAACAATATTAAATTTCCAGTTTCCGTTCAAACTCTGATACAGTTCTGATTTTTGAGGATTATTGCCTTTCAACTCAGCTTCATTACTGAATAAAAGAAAAGAGCTTCTGCCCGCTTCTTTTCCTCTGTCCAAAATTTGAGGATTTTCCCATTCGTTATTCTGGGCAAAATTATTTTGGAGACTTAAAAACAAAGCAAGTGCTAATACAATTTTTTTCATTTAATTATTTTTAAAAATCGGGTTTTAAAATTTAATGCTCAGATTTTATTCCAAATTAACTTGATCCATAATTATTAGAAATATATTCCCTCAAATGAAAACAAGTAAAATCCAAAATAAAAACTGCCATACAAATTTAGATAACATCACATAAGATATGAGGGGCTTTACAATAAAATAAAAGGGGTATATCAATATCAAGCGCAAAAAAGCACCGTAAAACGGTGAAATTTACATTGTTTTAAAATTCTTAAATTCAAAAATGAGCAAAGAAAAAATTATTTCATATACAGAATCTGGTACTCGTCTACGACGAGTAAAAGCCCCAAATAGTGTATATCTTTTTGTGGGCAGCTTGATTTTAGAGTGCTGTTATTTGATAATTCGTCTTTGTCAATCATAACTGCGTAATGTATAAAAAAGGAAAAAAGTTATTTCGAAAAATATTTGAGCCTCTCATAACTCAAAAATATTTTTCAGAAATAACTTTTTTCCTTACACAATTAGTGATACACTACCTTTCCATATGGATAAGAACGATTCAAGCAGAAAAAGCATTCATCTGAATACTTTTGTAGATGCCCTCGATTTACATGTGTTTGAATCGTTCGTATTCCTGATTTTATTTGTTGTATTATGTTGTGCATTTCTTTGAAATTCCCCGCTCGTTCTCACAGGGATCGGATATAAAAAAGAAGGTCATCACTGACCTTCTTCCATTATAAATTTTTAATTAATTCTCACCCCAACCGTATCTTACGCGGAATACGCCGGAACTGTTAACTGTGTTAATGGAAATGTTGGTTCCGCTGCCACCTCTGTTAAATAAGCTATAGGAGTCACCATCTCTTAAACCTGGCCAATAAACACTGGCAATATTATCAGTTCTGCATACATCGCTGGTTGCCACTATATAAGCAATTTCATTATCGGACTGACTTCCATTTTGATAATCTTTACCTGAGTTCATCGTGGCACCAAATTCAGTAATCACTGTGCGGCTGCCATAACTTCCTATTCGACTGCGCCAATCCGCTCTCCATTGAGTGACAGATCTGGTGGCCCAATAGGCATAATTATGCAGTCCAAGTAAACAGCCATTAAAACGGCTATCTGCTCCGACTCCCGTAACATTCTCAGAGTATCCTATTCCATCCAAGATTATTCTTCCTTTTGGAACAGCTGAATAATTAGAAAGAAATTGAGCATAAATACCTGTTAGCTGGGATAAAGTATAGCCATGAGGCTCGTTGAATGGTTCAAAATATACATTCCCGTTGCTTTGATATTTAGTTATTACTGTATTCCACATACTCCAAAAAGCTGTTGTATTGTCAATGATGCCATCCTTTGAGGATGAAGACTCCCAACAGGCAATAATAACTTTCCAGCCTTTACTTGTCGCTTTATCTATTACTCCTTGATAACTAGCCCACCAACTCTCTGCAACTGATGGTGGATTAATTGGGATGCGTATCGTATTAACTCCACTTATTTTACTTGTAAAACCATTTAAAACAGCATCTGTTTTGGCAACAACTGTAGCATAAGTGTCTCCTGCTTCCAATCCCGAGATAATAACCCAGCCATCCACAAAATTATCACGCCCGTCAGCCCAATTTAACCCTGCAATCGATGCAGCTCCAACCTTGGCAGTTAAAGAATGACTGCTTACGGCCGTATTCTCAATTTCAAGTGTATTGTCTGCTGCATTTGCCTGATTAGCTTCCACAACCTCATCTTTTGAGCAGGCACATAAAATGATGCCTAACATAAGTACATATTTTTTTTTCATTGACATAAAATAGTTTAAATTGTTAAATTAATATTCTGTATCCTGTACAATCTCCTATATCAATACCGTAAAAATCTATTTTTAATAGTATTAGCATAAGAGTTTAAATAATGCATTAAAATATTCAGACTCTTTTTTCATTTGTAATTTCTTTTTCAAAAATTAGCTAAAAAGACTCCCTATAGTATAATGCATTTTTTCAATTAATCATAAGGTCTATTCATAGGCTGTATTATTTTGGTTAAAAATTATCGATAGAATTGTAGCTGCAGCCAAATACTAAGAATCTGTTAATACTCCATACATCAGTTAAAATAATGCTCGTTATTGATGGTTTTTCGGCAAAAAAAGCAATTTAGCCAACCCTATAATAACAATACAGCATTAGTCATAATTGCAAATACAAAGTAATGTTTAACCGAAATGATTCATCAGGGGCAAATTGGAAAAAAAAGAAGGTCATATTGGTAATTTTATATTTTTTTATCAATAAAAAAACACAATACATAAAAAATTATACATTTTAACAGTCAATATATAATAATTATATTAATACACAATATAATCAACATCACTAAAATTTCAAAAAAGAAAATTTATACTCGTTAAAATATTAATTTTCACATGGGAAAGAGAACCATTCCAAAAACTTAAATTATTAAAATTTAGACCGTTTTTGAAGGGAACAAATTTGGTGGTCTGATTAACTCAACTGCTCGAAAAAACCTAGAAAATAAAGAAATTTAGCAATGCCCTTTTAAAAACTAAAAAAAAGTTACTTATTATCGACTCTAACTGATAAAACCCGAAACCAAAAAACGAATGACTAAAAACTATTCTCATATCAATATAATTATTTCTATTTTTGCAGCATAAACAAACAATTTAGTTATGCTCATCATAGGAATCGCAGGAGGAACAGGGTCTGGAAAGACAACAGTAGTACATCAAATCATGAATGAACTGCCCGAAGCCGAAGTTGGTATTATTGCTCAAGACTCCTACTACAAACAAACTCACGATCTGAGTTACGAAGACCGATCCCATATCAATTTTGACCATCCAAGAGCTATTGATTTTGAATTGCTGGTAGCGCATCTCAAAGAATTAAAGGCCGGAAACACAATCAACCAGCCAGTATATTCTTTTGTACAGCACAACAGAACAGATGATATCGTTGTTACGCATCCAAGAAAAGTAATGATTGTGGAAGGCATATTAATTTTGACCAATCCCGAATTAAGAAACCTTTTTGACATAAAAATATTTGTTCACGCTGACTCTGACGAACGCTTAATCCGCCGTATGAAAAGAGACATTGCCGAACGCGGAAGGGATATGAATGAAGTTCTGAACCGCTATCAAAGCACCCTAAAACCTATGCATGAACAATTCATAGAACCTACAAAAGCTTTTGCCGATATTATTATTCCAAATGATAAATTTAACACTGTAGCAATCGATGTGGTTCGTGCTGTAATTAATCAGCGTATTTTATAATTTTATTGTAATTTTATTGCAGATTAAAACGCAACAGATTTTTACTTTTTAGTAAAAATTAAAGTAATCCGAAACAAAATCTCGATTTTCTATTAAAATTAGGCAAAAAACCCAATGAAGAACCCTTTTAAAAACAGCTATTGGTTTAAAATTTTGAGCAACAAGTACGTTTGGGTCTCATTATCATTTTTAGTCTGGATGGTTTTCCTTGATAATTACTCCTATTTTGAGCATCGCTTTTTAGACAAGCAAATTGACGAACTGGAGGATAATGCTACTTATTATCAAGAAGAAATCAGGAAAGATGAAGAAAACATCAAACAGTTAAAAAATCCCTTGCAGATAGAGAAATATGCTCGTGAAAAATACTATATGAAAAAAGATAGTGAAGATATTTATATCATCCAATTTGACGGTGATACCGTGAATAAAAAATAATCCTGCCGCATATTAAATCTAATTACACTTAAAATGGCCAAGAATTTATTCGATGATTTCAGCCCGGTTTCTGCAAAACTTTGGAAACAAAAAATTCAATTTGAACTCAAAGGAGCCGATTATAATGAAACCTTAATCTGGAATTCTCCTGAAGACATCAAAGTGAAGCCATTTTATGATAAAGAAGATTTCACTAAAAAGCATGCCGTTTCTACAAAAGCATCTCAATTCAGAATTTGCCAAAATATATTTGTTTTTGATCTTGATAAATCCATTGAAAAAGCTCTGGATGCCATTAATCGTGGAGCCGAAAGCCTTCGTTTTACCATTCCAGATAAAAATATAAACATTGCAAAATTATTAGAAAGACTTCCTTTGGAAGAAATTGCCGTTTACTTTTATTTCCAATTCATTTCAATCGATTTCGTTAAAAAAATTGATGCATTTGCAAAAGATAAAAAAGCAGCTGTCTTTTGCCTGTTAGATCCAATAGGGCAATTAGCCAAAGACGGAAATTGGTTTCATACACCAGAAAAAAACAACTTTGAAACACTAAATATACTTGCCAAAGAAACTTCATCGCTTTCATTTATCAGCATTAATAGCGGTTTGTACCAAAATGCTGGAGCAAATATAGTACAGCAGATTGCTTACAGCCTTGCTCACGCGAATGAATATTTCAACCGAATAGATACAATTAGCCAGCCTATTGTTTTTCAAATAGCAGTAGGAACCAACTATTTCTTTGAAATCGCAAAATTGAGAGCATTCCGAATACTGTTTAAAAAAATAGCTGATGAATATGATCACAATTTAGATTGCCACATAATAGTGACTCCCACAAAACGCAACAAAACCATTTACGATTATAATGTCAATATGCTTCGCACCACAACAGAATGCATGAGCGCGATTCTTGGCGGTGCCGATGCTATTGCAAATCTGCCTTATGATGCATTATACCACAAAGACAATGAATTTGGAGACAGAATTGCCCGAAATCAATTGTTGATTCTAAAAAACGAAAGTTATTTTGACAAAGTAGATAATCCGGCAGAGGGCAGTTATTATATTGAAAGCTTAACTAATCAATTGGCAGAAAAAGCATTGGTATTATTTAAAGATATTGAAGCCAAAGGCGGATTCCTGAAACAGCTGAATGACGGCGTTATCAAAAGAAAAATCCAAGAAAGTGCTGATGCAGAACAAGCTCTTTTTGATTCAGGCAAAGAAACGCTGTTGGGTACCAATAAATATCCCAACAAAAATGACAAAATGAAACAGGATTTAGAATTATTTCCTTTTGTAAAAATCAAACCCCGAAAAACATTGATTACACCAATTATTGAAAAACGATTGGCAGAAAAATTGGAACAGGAGCGTCTAGCAAATGAGTAATAAAATTCATGCATTCAATATTCAGTTTTTCAATAAACAATAAAAATCAATTTGGTTTCTGACTGAAACGATGAAAGTCAAAAAAATGAAAAGAAAAGATTTACAACATATAACGCTTAAAGAAGATTTTCAGACTGCAGACTGCAGACTGCAGACTGAGAATTTCCTAACTGCTGAAGGAATTGAGCTTCAAAAGACTTATTCTCAAAAAGATATAGAAACTCTCGAGCACCTTGATTTTGCAGCTGGCTTTGCACCCAATTTACGCGGTCCTTACGCATCTATGTATGTTCGAAAACCTTGGACAATCCGTCAATATGCAGGATTTTCTACAGCACAGGAAAGCAATGCTTTTTACAGACGGAATCTTGCAGCTGGACAAAAAGGGCTTTCCATCGCTTTTGATCTGCCAACTCATAGAGGGTATGATTCTGATCACGACCGTGTAGTTGGCGATGTTGGAAAAGCGGGAGTAGCTATAGACTCTGTTGAAGACATGAAAGTATTGTTCGACCAGATTCCATTGGACGAGATGTCAGTTTCTATGACGATGAATGGTGCTGTGTTGCCAATTATGGCTTTTTATATTGTTGCCGCAGAAGAACAAGGTGTTATGCCCGAGCAGCTTTCCGGAACCATTCAGAATGATATTCTAAAAGAATTCATGGTGCGCAACACTTACATCTATCCTCCAGCTCCTTCGATGAAAATCATTGCTGATATATTTGAATTTACCAGCGATAAAATGCCAAAATTCAATTCTATTTCCATCTCTGGCTACCACATGCAGGAAGCTGGAGCAACGGCTGATATCGAATTAGCCTACACATTGGCAGATGGATTGGAATACATTAGAACAGGATTGGCAACGGGAATGAAAATTGATGATTTTGCTCCTCGCCTATCCTTCTTTTGGGCAGTTGGAATGAACCATTTCATGGAAATTGCAAAAATGAGAGCAGGGAGAATGATTTGGGCAAAGCTGTTAAAACAATTTAACCCAAAAGATGAAAAATCATTGGTACTTAGAACCCATTGCCAAACATCGGGCTGGAGCTTAACAGAACAAGATCCTTTCAATAATGTAGCTCGAACATGCATTGAAGCCACTGCTGCAGTATTTGGAGGAACACAATCTTTACATACCAATGCACTAGACGAAGCAATTGCCTTGCCTACCGACTTCTCGGCAAGGATTGCCCGAAATACCCAAATCTATCTGCAGGAAGAAACCAAAATCACCAAAACAGTAGATCCTTGGGCAGGAAGTTATTATGTAGAAAGCTTGACCAATGAAATTGTCGAAAAAGCCTGGAAACTTATTGAAGAAGTGGAAGAATTAGGCGGAATGACCAAAGCCATTGAAACGGGCATTCCTAAAATCCGAATTGAAGAAGCCGCTGCACGCAAACAAGCCAGAATAGACAGTGGTCAGGATATCATCGTTGGAGTGAACAAATACCGATTAGAAAAAGAAGACCCATTACAGATTCTGGATGTAGACAACCAAATGGTTCGACAGCAGCAACTGGAACAATTAGACCAAATAAAAACGACTAGGGACTCAAGCAAAGTTCAGGAATCCCTCCAAAAATTAATCGCCTGTGCTCAAACAGCCCAAGGAAATTTATTGGAAATTGCTGTTGAAGCCGCCAGAAACCGCTGTACATTAGGAGAAATCAGCCATGCTCTGGAAACTGTTTTTGGAAGGTATAAAGCACAGATTAAATCTTTTAGCGGCGTATATAGCAAAGAAATGAAAGACGACAAAAGCTTTGAAAAAGCAAAACAGCTGGCAGATCTTTTTGCCAAACAGGAAGGACGCCGTCCTAGAATAATGATTGCCAAAATGGGACAGGATGGCCATGACCGCGGAGCCAAAGTAGTTGCAACAGGCTATGCCGATGTCGGTTTTGACGTGGATATAGGTCCGCTATTTCAAACCCCAGCTGAAGCGGCCAAACAAGCCGTCGAAAACGATGTGCATATTCTTGGCGTGTCCTCACTGGCCGCTGGACATAAAACATTAGTTCCTCAAGTAATCGAAGAATTAAAAAAATACGGCAGAGAAGACATTATGGTCATCGTTGGAGGAGTAATCCCAGCACAAGATTACCAATTTTTATTTGATGCTGGAGCAGTAGCTGTTTTTGGGCCTGGTACCAAAATTAGTGAAGCGGCTATCAAAATATTAGAAATCCTAATCGATTAAAGCTATTTCGCTAGATGGCACAAAAGCAAACTGCAAGATTCAGAAAAATTGACTTTAAATCCTTGTGCCTTTTTGTGATTTCCCTTTTGAAAAGTGAAGATCAGAACATTCATATACCCAAAAGTTCAAATTTTATTGTTCCAAAAAATAGTTGGGCAATGGTTTAAATTTAAAACAATCTGCATCAGTCAAAGCTCGCTAATTATTGCTCCATATTATAATCCCAAATAATCCTACTTTAATGGAATAATGTAAAAAACAGAGATATATGGCTTTACCTTTAAAATTTAGAAGTATCAATCTGAATAAAAAACAGTTACAAATTAACATATATTAATTAAATAATTAACAATCAGTACTTTATAATTAAATTACTTTTAAAGTTAGGATTTGAAAAAATAAAAAGGGGAAGTAATACTGAAGAAGCCTTACTGTTTGTTTTGCAACGCAATTTTCAAATATAATTTTAATTAAAAAAAGTATTATGAAAACACTCATTATTATAGCACTCATTTTGGGAATATACACCCCCATCTATTCTCAAAATAAGATGACTGGAGATAACAATGAAGGGATTATAAATACGATAGATCTTCCCGAAATTGTAATCAAAAATGCAGGAAAAGATTTTTCGTATTATCTCCCAGACAAAAATCCGGATCCAAGTGTCAGAAAGCTTCAAAGTGAATTTATTGCCTACAATTTAGGTAAAGACTTCGAAGGTTTTGATCGCTATCTTGTTATACTGGAAATAAAAAAAGGTATCTTGACCGCCACTTATGATTCCAAAGGAAAACTCACTAGTGTGGTTGAAAAATACAACAACACAATGCTTCCCCCTCCTGTTATTTATTCAGTTTACAAAGCATATCCTGGCTGGCAGATTGTAAACGACAAATATCTCTACACACAGGAAAACGGAGATATTACAAAAAAAGAGTATAATTTAAAACTCAAAAAGAACAATGAAGTTATTAAATTAAAAGTACATTCTAATGGCGAAATTATTGCAAATTAAAATTTAATAGGCGGTTTGAAATTCATTTCAAACCGCCTATTAATTGCAATTACGGGAATTTACTCAACACTTGCTGTACTATCTGCCTCAATAAAAGAAGTGTCATAACCTCCAAATTTTCTCAGATAACTTCTCAATGAAGTTCCATAAGCATCTCTAAAACAACGTTTCCCTTTGTATCTGAAAAACTTTTTAACAGTGCCCGCACCTGCAAGGTGTGCTGCCGCCAAAATTCCAGACTCAGTAATACGGATTCCATTCAAAACGGTTCCCTCGTATCTTTCAATAATGTACCTAAGTTCCCATTTGTTTTTAGACAGCAAAGCTATAAAAGCTTTTTCCTGCATTTTGGGACTGTTAATGAAAGCTGTGCTATCGTGAATACCGATAGATTTTAAAGTTTCAATACCAAATTGGTATTTTCCTAAATAACCAAGAGAATTGATTTTTCTGTATTTTCCCTGTGACTCTTTGAAGCCGATTGCTTCTTTATAACCAATAAAGAAAGTTCCAGTATAGGGAATTTCAGAATTGGTATAATCTGTCACATTTAATGATGGTAGCAAGTAGGATGTATCATCTGATTCGTTAATTAGAAACCATGGGGTAGATTCTAATTTGGATGGTTTAAAACCTAAGCTTAAAAAAGCTACTACAACAATTAAAGTTGTGTAAAAATACCATTTTTTTATCATAAAGTAGTTTTCTTCAAAACCTGTCACGTTATTGAAATTTCTATGCCCAAAGATACGACTTAAAAAAACAAAGCTGAAAATCAATCCTTTAAACTTATCAACTGCTCTTACAAAAACCCCGTAAGTAACTAAGTCTGCGGTCGTTCTGCTGTTAACAAAATTTCAAAAAAAGCATTAAAACATCAAAAAATCAGTCAAATTAAATCAGTTTATTCTTGCTTATAAAAAGCAAAAACGTCTTGAAAACACAAAATTAGGCACAAATTAGTACTAATTTTTAATTTTACGATATCGTTTTAGCTAAAAAAGCAAGAATTTTCAATTAATTAATCCATTTTAAGGCATGGCTGCAAAGGTCACAGCTGACAATTTACGTTCGGAATCAACAAAAATTAAGGCAAAAAAAGTCTTGTTTTTCTAAATCAAAAGAGGCCGGTTCCGTCCATTATACAATACTGATTTCACAACTGTATTTTTGGTAAAATAAAATTTCGCAAAAGGGGGATTTAGAAGAAAAAAAGCTTCAAAACTGTCACAAACAATTTTGAAGCTTTTCTAAATATACTTTTAAGGTTATGAACCCTAACGCTGTACACCCTGGCTGTTAATCCAATCCGAATATTTTTTTGCATTAGCATTATGTTCGGCTAAAGTCGCTGCAAATTCATGATACCCAAAGCGGTCAACACTGGCACAGAAATAAATATAATTATTCTTTTCAGGATTTAATACAGCTTCAAGTGCCGTAATATCGGGCATTGCAATTGGCCCTGGAGGAAGTCCAATAGTAACATACGTATTATAAGGCGATTTCATAATCAAATCATTATAGAAAACTCTTTTTATTACTTGATTAAAATCATTAGATTTCTTTTTCATTGCAAAAATAACCGTTGGATCAGCCTGCAATGGCATATCTAATTTTAATCGGTTCAAATAAACACCGGCAATTCTAGGTCTTTCATCTTTCTTAACCGATTCTTTATGAACGATTGAAGCCAAAATAGTAGCTTGAATAGGTGTTAAGCCTTGCGCAGCTGCTTTGGCCGTTCTTTCCTTATTCCAAAAATTATTGTATTCCTTGATCATTTTATCACGAAACTTCACTGCCGAAGTATTCCAATAAATTTCATAAGTGTTAGGAATAAACATAACCAATACATTTTCATCGGTAAAACCATTTTCTTTCAAAAAGACAGAATCTTTAAACGTATTTAATAATTCCAAGCTGTCCGGTTCAATTTGAGAACCAACTCGTCCAGCAAAATTCTCCAAGCGCTCCTGATTATTAAAAGCTAAACTCACTGGATCATTAAATTTCATCGCTTTGACCAACTCATAACTATTCATCCCTTTTTTAAGTAAAAAACGGCCAGGTTTTACATTCTCAGGATAACTGGTTTTCTCAGCGACCATTTCAAAACGGCTGATATCTTTTACATAGGGACTGATTATTTGTTTTGCCTGCTCATAATTGGAACCCGTAGGCACATAGACATACAGCTCTTTTTCTTCAAACTTTGTGTTACTGCTAAAAATCTGATACATCAAAACAAACCCGTAAACAATTAACAATGATATTAATACAACAGATACTAATGATACTATTTTCTTTAGATTCAAAATAAAAAAATTTAAAATTGATTATTAATTAATTGAAAAACCGCTTCGTCCTTGTAGATTCCGTTTAGCAAAGTCCAATCTTTCTTTACGCCTATTTTTTGGAAACCAAATTTAGTAAAAAGAGCGATACTTGCCTTATTTTCTGTTCCAATATTTGCATATAATTGATGTAAATTAAGATTATAAAAAGCATACCTAATGAGCAAGTCCAATGCTTCAGATCCAATGTTCTGATTTCTATTCTCTTCGCCCTGAATCACAATCCCAATACCTGCCCTATTATTCTTTGGATCAAAATCAAAAAGATCAATTAACCCCAAAGCCGGAAAATCTTCATCTTGACAAATTGCCAATCTCAGCTGTTTAGCTTCATAAATATCCTGATGTGCATTTTCTAAATACTGCTTCACCAAAAAACGGCTATAGGGCGTTTGGGTATTACTCACCTCCCAAATACTCTGATCATTCTCCATGGCATAAACAAACTCCAAATCATTGGGCTCAAGTGCTCGGAGATAAATAGTCTCACCTTTTAATGTTTTCATTTAGAAAATATAAATTAAAATTATTGAATATAGAGATTGAAGTAATAAAAGTTAGTTTATTTAAAACTACCAAACCATTACCTCTTGCGTTTCGGCATTCCAAAAAGTTCCAGTTGGCAGATCTTTTTCCAATAAAGAAAAAATTCCTTCAGCTGAAAACTCAGGAGTTAATGGTGCAGAATCAGTTGTTAATTTGGTTTTCACCCAACCCGGATGAATCGAAACCACTTTTATCCGATTTGATAATCGTGCCGAGAGCGTCTTCGTGTACATATTCACAGCAGTTTTGGACATTCTGTAGGCTGTAGCATCAGTTTTAGCAGCTCTATCCAAAGTCCCCATAATAGAAGAAATATTAATAATTTGCCCGCCATCGCTTAAGCAGTCCAAAATCGTTTCGGTAAAATTCACCAGCCCGAAAACATTAGTTTCAAAAGTTGCTTTTAAAAAATCCATATTTACGGAAGCAGTATCCAAATCTAGTGCAATTCCAGCATTATTTACTAAAATATCAACTGTTTTAAATTTACTTCTAATTACCGAATTAGCATTAATAATGGATTCCTCTTTTGTAACATCCAGTTCAACTACAAAAATATTTTCTGAATTTATATTCTCAATTTTACCGCTGCGGGAAGTTCCAATAACAAAATACCCTTCTTCTATTAGTTTTTGTGCCAATGCATTTCCAATACCTGAATTCGCACCAGTTATTAAAACTGTTTTTTGATTTTTTGTCATTTATGGTTAAGCCTTTAAATTTAAAATATAGAAATCTTAAACCTCAATCATCCCCTTAAATACAAATTCTGCAGGGCCTTTTAGGAAAACATTTGTAAAACCATTTTCATTTTTATCAAATGAAACGACCAGTTTGCCTCCCTCAACATTTACATTAATGGAAGTGGCTTCGGTTTGACCAGTAGCATTCATAGCTATTGCGACTGCAGTGGCTCCAGTTCCGCAAGCTAATGTTTCATCTTCAACCCCTCTTTCATAGGTACGAAGCCTAAAGGTGGTATCGTCTATTTTTTTTACAAAATTAACGTTACTCCCCGGCTTACCATATAATTCGCCATAACGAATCGATGCACCATTTTCTTTTACATTATAATGTTCCAAATCTTCAACCATTTGCACATGATGAGGTGAACCGGTGTTCAGGAACGAATAATCCTTTTTAATATCTATTGCGGAGACATCAATCATCTGCAATGAAACCAATCCATTATCTTCAAATGAAGCATGATGCAAACCATCTGTCGCAATGAAAGTAGTTTCGTTTTCAATCACTTCCATATCTTTGGCGAAAGCGACCAAACAACGACCTCCATTCCCACACATTGAACTTTGATTTCCATCGGAGTTGTAATACACCATTTTAAAATCAGTTTCCGAGTCGTTTTCTAGCAAAATAAGTCCGTCACCTCCTATCCCAAAACGTCTGTCGCACAAATGGGCAATCAGCTGTGTATTCTCTTTTGGGAAAAATCCAGAACGATTGTCAATCATAACAAAATCGTTTCCAGCACCTTGGTATTTGTAAAATTCTAATTGCATTTTTATTTCCATTTTATCACACAAAAGTACAAACTATTAATGAATTGTTAATCATTGTTAAAGAGCGTTAAACCATATTGTTCGAAAAAAAAATTCTGCTAAATTCGTTATCAAATAACTAAATAAAACATGTTTTTATTATGAAACAAATTTCAAAATTATTCTTGGTATCCTTGTTGAGTGGCGCAACAACCCTTGGCGCATACAAATTATTATTTGACAACAATGGTTATTTTTCGTCCAACAAACATGGTATTACTACTCTTGCTCCTGAATCTTACGGAAGGACAGTTGGTTTAACTCCCGAAAATACCGATTTTACTATTGCGGCAGAAAAAACCATCCACACGGTAGTGCACGTAAAAAATGTATCGGTAAGAACCATTTCAAATCCCATAATGGAATTCTTTTACGGATATGGAGGACAACAACAGCAGGAACAAGTTGGAACCGGATCGGGCGTTATTATTTCTGAAGATGGTTATATTGTGACCAACAATCATGTAGTAAAAGATGCTACCGATATTGAAATCACTTTGAACAATAAGCAAACCTACAAGGCAAAACTCATTGGAACCGATTCAAAAATGGACATTGCCCTGCTAAAAATTAATGCGGATGAAAAACTGCCTTATTCCACATTTGCCAATTCTGATTCGGTTAAGATAGGCGAATGGGTACTGGCCGTAGGAAATCCATACAACCTGACATCAACCGTAACAGCAGGAATTGTTTCGGCCAAAGCAAGAAATCTGGATGCTAGAGGAATTCAGTCTTTCATACAGACTGACGCTGCTGTAAACCCAGGCAACAGCGGAGGCGCATTGGTAAACACCCGTGGAGAATTGATAGGAATCAACACAATGATTTCGTCAATGACAGGTTCTTATGTTGGCTATTCTTTTGCCATTCCTTCCAATAATGCCCGAAAAATAATCGAGGACATAATGGAATTCGGAAATGTACAAAGAGGAATTCTAGGAGTCGAAGGCGGTGAATTAAACAGTACAGCATCCAAAGAACTGGGAGTTGCACAAACACAAGGTTTTTACATTAAGAAAGTATCCAAAAACTCAGGTGCCGAAAAAGCCAAATTGCAAAAAGGAGACATCATCATCAAATTAGACAATCAGGATATTACCACTTTTGCAGATCTTTCGGGTTATGTAAATACCAAAAGACCAAACGATAAAGTACAGGTTACTATCATTAGAGATGGAAAAAATTTAGTTGTGCCTGTTGTATTGAGTAAAAATGAATCTTTTACAACTGAATTCAAAGGGATTGAAGTTGAAAATATTGACGCTGATGACAAAAAGAAATTCAAAATTGATTATGGTGTGAAAATCAAATCCATAAACAATGAAAACTTAGCACAATATAGTGACGAACTTACCGGAAATATCATTTTGAGCATTGATAATGTCAAAGCAACGAATATAGAAACGGTTTCTAAACTTTTGAATAATAAAGACGAAAAACAAAGTACTCGTATCGAAATGATAAATAAAAATGGAGAAGTTATTCGAATAATTATCTAAAACGTTAAAACACGAAACCTAAAGCCGGCTTGCAATTGCATACCGGCTTTTTTTATTCAAAAAAAGATTAAAAAAAGTTACGAAATCGATTGAAATAAGTATTTTTGCACCAAATTTTAAAAATTAATAACAATTAATAATGTTTTTGTTATTTTAAAAAAAACTGGTCTAACAATACAAATTTTCAACATGACTAAAATGGATTTATACGAAAAAGAGGTTTCGTTTCAAGCCGACAGAAGACGTTCAGGTGTAGAATTAATTAAAATCATCAGCGATTTATGGTATGACAAATCCATCGAGCTGGTTTTGTTCCGCAATCAGTTAATAGACCGAAATGTAAGTGAGATTATCAACTTGCACGAATACGCAGCCAAATTTGTAGGCAAGCCAATTTCAGTTTCAGACTCAGTAGAAATTGCCAATGTTATTTTAACTTTAGATTTGCCTCCATCAAAATTAGATATCGGCAAACTGACTTATGAATACCGACTAGAAGACGAAAAATATCCAGATGTAAGGCATTTTGTTTTGCATAAATTAAAAAAAGCTAAATCATCCAAAGAAATTAAGCCTAAAGATGTTGTGCTTTATGGATTTGGCCGTATTGGACGATTATTAGCACGAGAGCTAATGTCCAAAACAGGCAAAGGAGATCAAATGCGCTTGAGAGCCATCGTGACTAGAGATGAAAACGATGCTTCCAGTTTAGAGAAAAGAGCTTCTTTATTGCGTTACGATTCCATACACGGAGATTTTCAAGGATCGGTTGTTGTCGATGCTGCCAACAATGCCTTAATCATCAATGGCACTACCGTTCATATCATCACCGCCAGCACTCCCGAAGAAATCAACTATACTAAATTCGGAATTGAAAACGCCCTTGTCATTGACAACACAGGTGCTTTCACTACCAAAGAAGCCTTGAGCCGTCACTTAGTTTCAAAAGGAACAAGCAAAGTCTTGCTTACTGCTCCTGGAAAAGGAGTTCCAAACATCGTTCATGGAGTCAATCAAAAAGAATATAATCCAGACGAAATAGACATTTTCTCGGCTGCTTCCTGCACTACCAATGCGATTACTCCAATCCTAAAAGCCATTGAAGACACTTTGGGTGTTGTAAAAGGACACTTAGAAACCATTCATGCCTATACCAATGATCAAAATCTGGTCGATAACATGCACAGCAAATACCGCCGCGGAAGAGCAGCGGCACTCAACATGGTCATCACCGAAACAGGTGCAGGCATCGCAGTAGCTAAAGCATTGCCATCATTGGAAGGCAAATTAACTTCCAATGCAATACGCGTCCCAGTTCCAAATGGCTCATTGGTTGTGCTCAATCTGGAAGTAAACACAGTAACTTCAGTAGAAGCCATCAATACCATCATGAAAAAATATGCGCTAGAAGGAGAATTGGTAGAGCAAATCAAATATTCCTTAAATAATGAATTGGTTTCTTCTGATATTGTGGGAACCTCTGCTCCTTCCATTTACGACAGCAACGCAACAATCGTTTCCAAAGACGGAAAAAACATAGTACTTTACATTTGGTACGACAACGAATACGGCTATAGCCACCAAGTGATTCGCCTTGCCAAATACATTGCCAAAGTAAGACGTTTTACGTATTACTAGCATAATATCTTACAGGTTGGGAAATGCTCTTTTAGTTTTAATTTTAGTTTTTTAGATAATAAAATCATCCCAGCCTGAATGCATAAAGCTGCCTCGTTCCAGCAACTTGGCAGTTTTTTTGTATATAATATTTATGTATCTATTCACATAAAAATCAAACTGTGAATACAAAAAAAAACATAACACTCACATTTTGAAATATTTACAGTATTTTTATTAAAATGGAATTACTATTTTTCTTAACTTCGTTTACGTTCCATCTATATTTTACCGACAAAAAATGAACCCAGAAATACAAACATATAACGACAAACAAGCTTCAGCAGACAAAGCAATTTGTGACCTGCTTGCATCGGCAATCAACAGCGAATTAACCGAAGCGGAAAACAAAATTTGGCACGCTATCCCTGTTTGGTTTTTAGATGGCAATCCAATTGTAGGTTACGGAAAACTCAAAGACAGCATACGCCTTTTATTTTGGAGCGGAGAAACTTTTGAAGAAAAAAATCTTCAAAAAGAAGGAAAATTTAAAGCAGCTGATATTCGCTATACTTCGGCTGATCAAATCGATCTGACCGATTTGTCCCGTTGGCTAAAAAAATCAAGAGAAATTCAATGGGATTATAAAAACATAGTAAAGCGCAAAGGACAGCTTGAACGATTAAAATAAAAGATTAGCAAAAAACTTCTCAAAATCTCAAACTTCATTGCATTCAAACCTTTTAAATAGGCAAAACCGTTGTACTCTTCACTTCCGAAATAATAAAAAAACTATTAATCAAAGATACTTCGGGCAAAATAGACAATTTCATTTGGTGAAAATGATGGTAACTTTCCATGTCTGGCAGTACGATTTTGAGCATGTAATCAAAACTTCCCGAAACAAAATTACACTCCACCACTTCAGGCAAACTCAATATTGCCCTATTGAAGCTATCCGAAATATCAAAAGTTTGTTTTACCAAAGTCACCTGACAATAAACAGTGAGGTTTTTCCCTAGCTTTTTTTTATTCAAAATAGAGACATATCGTTCTATAATACCCTCTTTTTCAAGTCGTTTAACACGATCATGAACTGGTGTGAGCGAAAGATTTATTTTATTCGAAATGTCTTTTAAAGTCAAATGAGCATCCTCCTGCAGGAGACGCAATATTTTTCTGTCGTTTTCATCTAAAATCATAACAAAATGCAGTTAAATAAATTTATTTATAACAAATAAATCCGATTAATTTTCTCTTTTGAAATCAAAAATACTTGAAATAAAGAATTATTTTGTGCTAAATTAACAAATAAAAACAATTTTTTCCTATTTTAATTTAGTATGAACAAATTTTTTCTTTATCCCCTAAATTTGTAATTGAATTTAAGTCAATCACTAAATACAACAGTTATGATAATCGGTGTACCAAAAGAAATTAAGAATAACGAAAATCGTGTTGCTCTTACTCCAGCAGGTGTTGAAGAGATGAAAAACAACGGCCATAGCGTTTATGTTCAAGCAACTGCAGGTGAAGGAAGCGGTTTTGCAGATGAAGAATATACTGCAGCCGGTGCTATAATCTTACCAACTATTGAAGAGGTATATAGTATTGCTGATATGATTATCAAAGTAAAAGAGCCGATCGCATCTGAATACAATTTAATCAAGAAAGACCAATTGCTTTTTACTTATTTCCACTTTGCATCATCAGAGCCATTAACTCATGCTATGATTGAACGTCAAGCTATCTGTTTGGCATACGAAACTGTTGAAAAAACAGACCGTAGCTTGCCATTACTTGTTCCAATGTCTGAAGTAGCAGGCCGTATGTCTATTCAAGAAGGTGCAAAATACTTAGAAAAACCATTAAAAGGAAGAGGAATTCTTCTTGGAGGTGTTCCGGGTGTTCCTCCTGCAAAAGTATTAGTACTTGGTGGCGGAATCGTAGGAACTCAAGCCGCAAAAATGGCAGCAGGTTTAGGAGCTCAAGTAACTATCATGGATGTAAGCTTGCCACGTTTACGTCAATTGGATGATATTATGCCAGCCAATGTTACAACTTTAATGTCTAACGACTATAACATCAAAAAAGCAATTTTAGATACTGATTTAATCATTGGCGCTGTATTAATTCCAGGTGCAAAAGCCCCGCATTTAATTAAACGTGATATGCTGAAATTAATGCGTCCGGGAACAGTTCTTGTTGACGTAGCTGTAGATCAAGGTGGCTGTATTGAGACTTGTACTCCAACCACACACGAAAACCCAACATTTATTATTGACGATATCGTACATTACTGCGTGGCAAATATGCCGGGTGCAGTACCATATACTTCTACATTAGCACTTACGAATGCTACTTTGCCTTATGCTGTACAATTGGCAAATAAAGGATGGAAAAAAGCTTGTGCTGAAAACGAAGAATTAAAAAAAGGATTAAATATTGCTAACGGAAAAATTCTTTACAAAGGAGTTGCCGATGCTTGGAACCTTCCTTTTAATGAAGAATTAGTATTAGAAAACGCAGTTTGTTAATATTAAATAAGTGCTTACTACACTAGAAAAACCCGTTTTGTTTATCAAAACGGGTTTTCTGTTTTTATAAACAAAAAAATCCGCCTCGTGAATCGAGACGAATTTTTCCTTAAACTTTTTACAACTGCTCACTAAAAACTGAACACTGAGAACTCCTACTCTTTTGGTTTAGTCAAATAATACACTGGAATCCCTGTAAGCATTATCAATACTCCCCAGCCGCAAGTCGAAAACTTAGTAAGCAATAATCCAATGCAAATTGCAATAGCTACAATAATATATACAAGTGGTAAAAATGGATATCCAAAAGCTTTATATGGTCTCTCCGCTTCCGGCATTTTCTTTCTCAGAATAAAAATCCCGTAAATAGTAAGTATATAAAAAATCAATACGATGATAATTACAAAATCCAACAAATCACCATATTTCCCAGTCAAACATAATGCCGATGCCCAAACACACTGAACCCACAGAGCCCATTCTGGTACGCTGGCATTGTTAAGAGTTGCCGCTTTCTTTAAAAACAAACCATCTTTTGCCATCGTATAATACACTCTCGCTCCCGCCATAATCAATCCGTTATTACAGGCAAAAGTCGAAATCATAATCATCAAGGCAATGATAATGGTTCCCATATCTCCAAAAGTATATTGAGAAGCAACAACCGCAACCCTGTCTGATTTTGCCGTTGCAATTTCCTGCATCGGGATTACAGCTAGGTACATTAAGTTGGTCAAAATATAAATGATCGTCACAATTAATGTTCCTAAGAACAAACTCAAGCCAACATTTCGTTTTGGATTTTTAATTTCTCCTGCAATAAACGTCACTCCAACCCAAGCATCGCTTGAAAACAAAGAACCAACCATTGCAGCAGAGATTCCTGTCAATAGAGCTGTTCCTCCGATAGGCATCCAAGAACCGCTTTCTGTATCAAAAGCTCTAGAACTCCAAGCATCAGTCCAGTTGGAATTCCAAATATCAGCTTTTGCTGCTAATATAAATCCAAAGACAATCAATCCAAACAACGACAAAATTTTAATTATCGTCAAAACCGTCTGAAGAATTTTACTGTTCTTTACTCCACGGCTATTAATATACGTCAATAAGACAATCGTAATTATAGAAACAATTTGAGCCGCATTCAATTTGAATGACCCCAATTCATACAAAACATTCTCATCGCTCAAAGGCGGATATAAATAAGCTGCAAACTTTGAGAATCCAACACCAACAGCAGCAATAGTACCCGTTTGTATTACAGCAAAGAAACTCCAGCCATACAAGAAAGCGATTAATTTATTATAAGCCTCTTTAAGATAAACATATTGTCCTCCGGCATTTGGAAACATTGCGCTCAACTCCCCGTAACTCACGGCGGCTATCATTGTAATCAAACCTGAAATCAGCCATATCAACACTAGCCAACCTGCTGACCCCACTTGCCTGGCAATATCGGCACTCACAATAAATATTCCAGAACCTATCATCGATCCCACAACAAGCATGGTTCCGTCTAGTAATCCGAGTTCTCTTTTAAATTCTCCTGGTTTGTTTTCTTCCATAATTATTGGTTTAGTTTTGGTTGGCTAAAGATATACTTTTTTTATAAACTGACTAATATTGAGAAAAAGATGATATTCTAAAAATCAATAACAATCAACTTAAGAAACAAAACATTTACCAATTAAAACTATTCTGACATAAAATAAACAAAAACATCAAAACACTTCAAATAACTAGTAAACAACTAAAAACAAACAACTTAACCAACAATTTATTGAAATTATTTCGTAAATTTATGTTCCAAAATTTAAAAAAAAACTGGACTGAGCCAAAAACAAACTCAGCCTGAAATTTGCCGTCTCAACGGATGCTATACCGACAATAGCAGAAAACTAAAAGACTCTTGAAAAACCCCAAATCGAGCTTAGTTAACAAAAGAAATTTACATCTTATTATTACAGTTTTCTAATCATTCTTTAAGAAACAAATTGATAAAAGAGTAAAGACTATACACCTTATAATGAAATACAATACGGTTCCATGCACTAATGCTTTATAAAAGGTACACTCCAAAATAAAAATTTTCATTAAAGGATGAGTATCAAAACCATTTATAAACTTTAAAAAAACAATGACATGGAAAACAAACTATCTAAAAGCGATCTCAAAGTAGGTATAAATTCCAAAAACAGAATTTACGCTGCCTTGATTACATTTATGTCGTTTCTAGCATTTTCAGGATGCGAGAATTATGAATCCAATATGGATTCCGAAATAAACACAAATGGTACTGGAAAAAAATTCAAAACCAACATCAATTACACTCAAGTAAATCTAGTCTCAGATGTTGAGGAATACAATGCGCAAATGATTGACCCAAATCTTGTGAATGCGTGGGGTATTGCATTTTCAACTGGTGGTGGTGTATGGGTTTCAGCAGCAGAGACCGGCGTATCTACTATTTATGACCAGAACGGGAACACTCTTCGTCCTCCTGTTACTGTACCGTTTGGAACCGGCTTAGGCAATCCTACAGGGCAAGTTTTCAATTCAACAACTTCCTTTGTCATACCATCGAATGGAAGAGTGAGCCGTTTTATTTTTGTTACCGAAAACGGAACTGTAGCTGCATGGTCTAACGGAAATACTGCCGTAACAGTTGCCGACAGATCGGCAGAAGGAGCTGTTTACAAAGGCGTAGAACTGGTAAGCAACAATGGTGCATGGTTTCTTTATGCAACCGATTTTCACAATGGAAAAGTGGATATGTTCGACCAAAATTTTAATTTCGTCGGAAATAATATGTTTATGGATGCTACAATCCCTGCCGGATTTGCACCGTTTAACATAAAAAAAATCGGAGATAAACTATTTGTTACCTACGCCAAACAACTGGCTCCGAACAATGAAGATGATGAAGCTGGCCCTGGCAACGGTTATGTTAATATTTTCGATACTGGCGGCCAGCTTATTCAACGATTTGCTTCAGAGGGAACTCTTAATTCTCCTTGGGGAATTGAACTTATGAAATTTACCGTTGGATTTGAAACAACTCCAGATTCGCCTCCGTCACAAGTAACAATACTTGTAGGAAATTTTGGAGACGGACGCATTAATGCCTATGACGGCAAAGGAAAATTTATTGGCCAATTCCAAAAAAATGGTTCTCCACTGGAAATTGAAGGGTTATGGCAAATTTCATACCCACCCCAAGGAAACACTGCTTATGAGGCATCTCGCAACAGACTTTATTTCACAGCTGGTCCCGATGACGAAGAGCACGGATTATTTGGATATATTATGGCATCAAAAAAGTAGCTGAAATCATAATATTTGGGAATTTATTACGGTAAAAATTATTATTTCTCTAAAAACAAAAACTCCTAATTTTTCTTAGGAGTTTTATTTTATTTTAAAAAGATTATTTCACAACACGATTTATTTGAGCAAAGTTACGCTCATAATAAGGCTCTTTGGTAGAAGAAATAATAACTCCTGAATGTGTTGAAGAATGAATAAATTTTATTTCATCTTCAGTAACTTCTATAACCATTCCGACATGATTAATATGGTGCCTTCCATTCGTTTTAAAGAAAATCAAATCTCCTTTTTGTGCCTTCACATCATCAATTTTTTCACCAATAGCAGATTGTTCAATAGATGACCTTGGCAATTTTATGTCAAATGCGCCAAAAGTAGAATACATAAAACCCGAACAGTCGAATCCGGCAGTTGTAGTACCGCCACTTCTGTATCTGGTTCCTATTTTGTCTGATGCTGATTGGATTATCAGATTAATCAAATCCACATTTGCAATACTTAATGATGAATTTAGGGTATCCTTAGGTTTTATAGTTTGAGATTCTGCAATTTCTACTTTACGCGGCTGTATCAGCGTATTATTTGGTATTTGAATACTCAGCTTTGAACCGACCTGTAATTTTTGCTCAATGACTGGATTTTGCTTTTCTAAATCGGCAACAGTAATGCCATACTTCTTGGCAATTCCGTATTTAGTTTCTTTGGGTAAAACCTCATGAATAATTTCAGAAGTCGAAATTGAAGAATCTATATTATCCGTTTTCTCCTTATTTGTGTTTTCGGTAACAATAGCAGGAATAGTCTCTCTATTTTTAGAAACTGCAATTGAAATTTCTTTTGTTTCTGACTTTATTTCTTCAGCAACAATTTCAATTTCAGGTTTCTTTCCATTACTTGGAATTGTAATCGTCTGTCCAATACTCAATCCCTTCTTTCCAATTTGAGGATTGGCCTTCTGTAATTCTTTTAACGAAATACCATACATCTTCGCAATAACATACAAAGACTCTTTAGATTTCACTTGATGTGACAAAGGAATTGCCTGCTCTGCAGCTGTCTCAACAATCTCTTGATTCTTTGAATTGGATAAATCTGCTATTTCTTTTTGGGTCAGGCTCGAAAGGATAACAATTGTCTGACCAATTTTCAATCCTTCCGATTCTAATTTAGGATTTGCTTTATAGAGTAACTCAGCAGTAGTTTTGAATTGTTTTGTAATTCCGTAGAGTGTTTCTTTGGGTAATACTTGGTGACCGATTTCTGTTGTCTTTTCAGAATCAACAGTTACTAAATCATTCATTTTTTTTGATTCAGAATTTGGAATCAGCAAAACCTGATTAAGCTGTAATGTTTTTTTTGCTTTAGGATTTAGTTTGTAAATAGATGCAATTGAAACATTGTACTTTTGGGCAATACTAGAAATTGTTTCCCCTTTTACTATGCTGTGTTTGATATTATTATCTTGCGAAAAAACACTGATACTGCATAAAAAAAGTGTTAAAATAATTAATCTGTAATACTTCATCATTTTTTATTTATTCCTCATTTTTTAACAATACACGCATTTTTATGAGGGGGTTATTGTATTTGCGAGTTTGTGTTTCAAAAAAAATTTTGAAGAATTACAAATATAGTTTATTAAAGCAGAAATCAAAACTAAAATTCTTAAGAAAATAAAAATTTCATCCCTTTCATCGTTAATATTAACCTTTTATTATAGATTCACAAACTTTCCAGAATCGCCAAATAATGAAATACTGTTCCCAAAAGCACAAAGAAATGCCAAATAGTATGAAAGTAATTTCTATCTCCTCTTATATAAAAATAAACTCCAACTGTATAACTCAATCCGCCAGCAAGAATCCACAAAAATACTGACAAAGGAATAACTCCCAACAAAGGCTTTATCACAAAAACGATCATCCAGCCCATCAATAAATAAAACACAACTGAAACAATCTTAAATCGATTAACGTAAAAAATCTTCAAAAAAGTACCCACCAAAACTATTAACCACATTATACCAAGAAAAACTAAAGCTGTTTCTTTTTTTAAATAAATAACCATCAATGGCGAGTAAGTCCCCGCAATGAGGTAATAGATACTAATGTGATCTGCAATTTTAAACAATTGCTTTGTTTTCTCTTTTTGCGCCAAATGATACAAGGATGAAAACGAATACACTAACAACATTCCTATTCCAAAAATAATAACGGATGATTCAGTAATTAAATTGTGCCGTTCGGATGCTTTCGCAATGAGAAAGGGCATTCCAATTAAACAAAAAAGCACTCCCATTATATGTGAAATTCCATTTGCTAATTCTTCATTGCGGGTTTGGATTCTTCCTTTCATTTACATTCTGATTTAATAATTTTTATTTCATTAAAGATACGGTTTCATCATTTGATTTAGACCATACATAGGCATAAGCTTTTTAAAATTCTGTTCCGTTTACACCATACATTTTTTTATAGTAAGATACATTTTCCGAGCTTCTTGTCAGGGCATTCGCTTTTAGAAAATAAATATTACTTTGCCATCTGCCGAACAATTCAATTAGCCACAGATCTTACGGATAAAACAGATTAAAACGAATTTTTTCAATAAATCTGCTAAAAATTTAGTTGTAATCTGTGTGAAATCCGTTCAATCTGTGTCATCCGTGTGCCATTTTTACATTTTGATAACTATTGTATTTAAAAATTTAAAAACGAATGCCCTGGCTTTTGGTAAAAATCTCTCCTCTGCTATTGTATATGAAATAAACTCTCGCAAAGCTGCAGACACGCAAAGGTTAGGGCTGTTTTCTTTGCGCCTTTGCGTCTTTGCAAGAATTTGACTTGCAACCCCAACTACAATGATAAAAACCCCACAACTTTAAAATAACATAGTAGCSCTTTACTTATATTTTTAACAAAATACAGAAATAAAGAAAGAAAAAAGCTATGCAAAAAAGCAGGAATAGTTTAGCTTTGGTTTGCAATCTATTATTGCAACAACCATTAAAACAACCATTTATGTCAAATTTGCTTAACAATCGCGTAAACGCAACTGCTACGGCAGCACAGGTAACGGCAGTCAAAGCCGCTTTCCAAACTATTCTAACCAATCTTCCTTTTCTTGTGGGTTTAACTGCCGATGAGAGAAAATCATTAAATTCTATTGATGTAAGCAACAAGGCGTTTACCGAAGATGCCATTAATGCGGCGGTAAACAACCCCACGCTTGTTCCGTCCTATCTTTCGGTGGCGAATATGCAAAGTGATTTAACGCTTTTTATCCAGCTGGATGAAATCTCGGGATTGGCAAACCAGCTTTGTGAGCGCATTGAAGACACTAAAATGCTGGCAGGAAGTGAGGCCTACAATGTGGCACTCGCGCTGTACAAAACCTTTGGTTCGGCAGCCGATGCCGGAGTTCAGGGTGCCGACAGCATAGTCGATCAGCTCAAAAAACGTTTCCCAAGCAATAGCAGTACAGGAACAATTGCAGCACCTCCTGCACCCGTGCAATAACAGCCGTTGCCATGCTAAACTGGCCCCATTATGCTATGGGGCTTTTTTTACCGAAATAGTGAATCAAAAAAAGACCTATACAGGATGTTTTATAGTACCAATAGGGGTGTTTTAGGGTAACAGTACACCCATAAAAACACCCTTAACCTCCTACAAATAAGGTGCAAACATACCTCCTTTAGGGAGTATATCCCCTCTTTTAAGGTAGTAACACCCCTGCTTTATAGTACCCATATACCCCATAAATAGCAGTATAGGTACTGCTTTTAGGTAGTATAGGGGTGCATAATGGGAAGCGTTGTCACTTTTATTGGGTATAAACTATTTAAAAAAAGACTATTATGACAGACAACAATAAAAAACACAGCCTCGACAGGGGCGATCAGTACCCGCAGGTGGGGAATTTTATCAATTACCACATTTCACAGCAGCTTGTAACCAAAGCAGATGTAGCCAGAGCACTGAACATACGCCCCAAAGGGCTGACAGCCTATTGCAAAAGAGATACGCTGCAGTTTGCCGTTTTATGGAAACTAAGCCTGGCATTGAAACACAATTTTATCGCTCAATTGGGCGAATACCTGCCCTATCGTTTTGAAACCATTCGCGAAAAAGCCCTAAAAGAAGAACTTGCCCAGAAAGAGGCCATCATACAAAAAATGGAAATCCAGATGGAGACCCTACGGGAATTGATTAAAAAATAATAACGAATTGAAATCGTGAGAAAATCAACTATATTTGGTTTTATAAAAAGTGTGTATTATATCACATTTATACACTCGCTTTTGGGTGGATATGTATGGTTGAGTCACGCATATATACTAGTTAGTTGCAAGCTGAAAACACAAACTGCAAATGATAAAAATTTATTTCGATTGGAACGTATTATCGCAAATAAAAAATGGCGACCATAAAGAGGTACGAGAAATAATTTTTGATAATGAAAAACTATTCATTCCTTTTTCTACATCTCATATTGGAGATATATTTTCTAGCTTCAAAGAAACTGACTCACAAAGAGATTATATAGAATCAGATTTAAACTTTATTTCCGAGTTGTCTAAAGACAAGTGTTTAATGAACACAGGAAAAGATGTTGTGCTTGATTTTTACCCGCCTAAAGAACTTTTTGAACAAAGAGTTGAGGAAAAAGACCTTTTTAATGATATAAGTCTTGATGGATTAATGAACATTTTTGAACAAGATAACCTAACAAAAAGTATTGGAAAATCGCTTGTAAATCTGCTTAAATCAATACCTCTCGAAGAATCATTCAAGCAAGCATTTGAAAATCCAGAAAGTGCTGAACAAATGGACAAAATGTTTCCAGGACTTAAAGAAAATCTGATAATGGAAGGATTTTTTAAGAGTTTTAGTAAAATGAACTTAAACCTTAACGAATCTGACGGTTATCAAGAATTAAGAAAAACTGTTCAAGGAGGAATGGGAATTAATAGAGATAAGATTTTTGACTCAGATGACCCATATAAAATAATTGACGGGAAATATAAAAAAATTGGTACTAGCCCAAATCAATTTATAGACAATTCAAAAAATGCACCCGAATGGTTTAATAAAATCACAAATGAATATCTTTTACTTGATATGCACGGCTATCAAGAAGACAAAGTGAACATAAAAAAGGGAAGAAAAGAAACATTTAAAAATACAACTGAAGATGCATTTCACGCTGCATTTGCTTCTACGTGTAATTTCTACGTTATAAATGACAATAAATCATACAAGAAAACTAAATTAATTTATGAAAAACTCGGAATTAATACAATAGTTTTCAAACCATCTGAATTCGTAGAATACTATCAAAAATATCTTGATATAAAAGATGCTATTTTAAATTTCAAAATACCATTCGAAATAATCAAAACGGGTAAATTCTATGAAGAAGTAATGGAAACAGCAATTTTAAGAACTTATTATGTTCCATTCTTTTTCTTTAGTTTTTTTAATAAAATTATGATTTTAATCCCTAATAATGATAGTGAAACACTTTTTCTTTTAAGTCAAAATGGCTCAAGTAATCATAGAGTTTACTCAATGGAAATTCAGCATTTATATAAACAATTATGTGAAATACTTGGAGATGATATTGAGAACTTGGGACAGATTAAAGATGAAGAATTTAAAGAAAAAGAATGGATTGGGAGAAAATGGATATTAGATGAAATTACTTTTCGATTAACAAGACCTAACGGTCATTTTCAATTATATTTTGACCAATAAAATTACAATTATGGGAATTCCAAATGGCGCAATTACGATATAGAGTTAATTCGCAGAACAAAAGAATTAATTCAATCATATAAAGGTAAATACAACCTGACACTTTTAATGAATGGAATTTTGAGTTTAATTGTCTTGCCGCAACAACACAATGCAAGAGTAAGAAAACTTAATTTTATGAATAAGGATTTAAATGATATTCCAGAAATCCAATTTGTATTGAATTCACCAAATTTTTATTTTGACAGACGTGGAAAAAATAATGACTTGAAGAATCTATTAACCCGAATCAGAAATGGAATCGCTCATCAAAGAATAGAATCGATTAGTGAGGACAATAAATGGAAAGGAGTAATCATACAAGACGGTCAAAATGGTAATATTGGACTAAATCTCGAACTTAAAACCTCTGAATTAAGAAAATTTGCATTCTATATTGCAGATGAGTACTTAAAGGAACTGAATAAAAAGCCAGTAGCTAACGGCTACAACGGATTTGGGCAATTGGCTTAATGGAAAATTGGTTTTGTATTCGGATGATTTGGCAAATCCAAAAATAGGCTTAATTTAGTCCCAAACTCGTTGTAGTACCAGAACATTGTGTGCTATTTTACCACAACCGTAAACTAAACTGACAATAAATCAATAAAATATGGACAATTTTACTCCTATAGATATTCAAAAAGGTTTTTTTTTTCCAATCTGTAATTCAGAAGAAATTGAACGTGTTTTTAATGTGAAAACTGCTGAAGATCATTTATTAAAAATTCGTGCTGAAACTATTGTTGACCATATGCGATTATTCCGAGTTTACAGAAATAAAGCTATTGCAGATGAAAAAAATTGGTCACTAGAAAAATCATTTTTGAGTTATCATTTTGTAAATTTTAAACGTAGTCTAGATGAGGATTTAAAAAAAAAAATGTGATGAAATTACATATGGCAATATATTTTCAAATGAACCTAACGGATTTATTTTTAAAACTGAATATGGTATCATAACAACATTAAGCGATTCCTTAAGGTACTTTTTTGAGTTTATGAACTTGGGATTAATGGATTTTGGAAATAGAGTTCCCATGCATGTAAGATTGAATTCTATCAAAATTGCTTTAAGAGTAATGCTTCAAACAGAAGCTTTAGACTTTTTAATGGATCCAAGAGGAATTATACCTAAAGATATTCAAAAACGAATATATAGTACTGTCCCTTTCCAAATGCAATTCATTGCAGGTCATGAATATTCTCATTATATACTCAATCATATAAGTGATAACAAAACAACGGAAAGACATATTTTAAAAGCAATATTCTCATCTCAAGATGATTACAAACCCATAAAAATATATAGTACATCACAAAAAGATGAATTTGATGCTGACGTAGCTTCTTTAAATCTACCCAAGTATAGTACAATAGAAAAAAAAATAGTTTTTGAATCTGCTTTACTATGGTTTGCTTGTCTAGATTTATATGAAGCAGTTCATAATTATATTTTCCCTCCAATTGGTTATCAAACTCATCCGCCAGCAAGGGACAGATATTTAAATCTTTTAGACAAAGTAAAAATTGAATGGGAGTTTAATTCTAATTATTGGGTAAAAGAAATACCTAAAATGATTGACTCCTATAAAGAAATATTTATAGAAGATGTTAGCTATAACATTGAGCACTATGAATTTTATGGTTCAATGTATTTGGACAAACCAAATACAAAATGGAGAGGTAAGGAATTAATTGATAGAGTAGATTATTACTAAAAAAACAGCACTCAACAGCTACAACGGATTTGGGCAATTGGTTTAATGGGAAGTTGATTTTGTATTTGGGATGATTTGGTACCTAAAAAAAACTCTCAAGTTTCCTTGAGAGTTTTTTTTAGGTAAATTTTTAAAAGCTTATGAATTAGCTTCAGCAGCGATCAAGTTCAACGCAGAACCTGCAACAAACCAACCTATTTGACTTGCGTTATAAGTATGGCTAGCCAAAATAACATCTTTGCTTCCATCAGCGTGAACGAATTCTAAAGTTAACGGCTTTCCTGGAGCAAAATCAACTAAATCAATGAAATTAATAGTATCATCTTCTTGAATTTTGTCATAATCAGCTTCGTTAGCAAATGTTAATCCCAACAATCCTTGTTTTTTAAGGTTCGTCTCGTGGATACGGGCAAATGATTTAACCAATACAGCTTTTACACCCAAGAAACGAGGTTCCATAGCGGCATGCTCTCGAGAAGATCCTTCACCATAATTATGATCTCCAACAACAACAGAAGGAATGCCAGCAGCTTTGTAGGCACGTGCCACAGCTGGAACCGCATCATACTCGCCCGTTAGCTGATTTTTAACAGAATTTGCGGTTTGGTTGAATGCATTGACAGCACCAATCAGCATATTATTTGAGATATTATCTAAATGTCCGCGAAAACGCAGCCACGGTCCAGCCATAGAAATGTGATCTGTTGTACATTTTCCAAAAGCCTTAATTAATAATTTGGCTCCTGAAATATTTTTACCGTCCCAAGCGTCAAACGGTGCCAATAATTGCAAACGATCTGAAGTTTCGCTTACCGCAATCTTAACACCTGATCCGTCTTCGACCGGCGCTTGAAAACCTGCGTCTTCCACATCAAAACCTCTTTTTGGTAATTCATCACCAAATGGCGCAGTCAATTTTACTGCTTCTCCATTATCGGTCAACAAAGTGTCGGTCAACGGATTGAAATCCAATCTTCCTGAAATAGCCAATGCAGCAACCATTTCCGGCGAAGTTACAAAAGCATGTGTGTTTGGGTTACCATCGTTTCTCTTAGAGAAGTTACGGTTGAATGAATGCACGATGGTGTTTTTCTCGCTTTTATCAGCACCCGCTCTATCCCATTGTCCGATACATGGTCCACAAGCATTGGTAAATACTTTGGTTCCCATTTTTTCGAAAGTAGCGATAATGCCGTCTCTTTCAATAGTGTACCGAATTTGCTCAGAACCAGGATTGATTCCGAACTCTGCTTTTGGAGTGATTCCGTGCTCAACAGCTTGGTTTACGATTGAGGCAGCCCGAGCCATATCTTCGTAAGAAGAGTTAGTGCAAGAACCGATTAATCCCCATTCTATTTTTATTGGCCATCCGTTTGCAGCAGCTTCAGCTTTCATTTTAGAAACTGGAGTTCCGCGGTCTGGCGTAAAAGGCCCGTTGATGTGTGGCTCTAATTCTGATAAATTAATTTCGATAAGCTGGTCAAAATATTGTTCTGGATTAGCATATACTTCTGGATCAGCAGTTAAGTAAGAAGCTACTTTATCGGCAGCATCAACAACATCCTGACGATCTGTAGCCGCTAAATATCTACGCATAGAATCATCATAGCCAAATGTAGATGTTGTAGCGCCAATTTCGGCCCCCATATTGCAGATAGTTCCTTTTCCTGTACAAGACATATTTAAGGCTCCTTCACCAAAATATTCAACAATAGCACCAGTTCCTCCTTTTACGGTAAGGATATCGGCTACTTTTAGAATAACATCTTTTGGAGCTGTCCAACCTGATAATTTTCCAGTTAATTTTACTCCAATTAATTTAGGAAATTTCAATTCCCAAGACATTCCAGACATTACGTCCACAGCATCGGCACCACCAACACCGATGGCCAGCATTCCCAATCCCCCTGCATTTACAGTATGTGAATCGGTACCAATCATCATTCCTCCGGGGAAAGCGTAGTTTTCTAAAACAATTTGGTGAATAATTCCTGATCCCGGTTTCCAGAAACCAATTCCATATTTATTTGAAACTGATGATAAGAAATCAAAAACTTCTTTAGATTGCGTATTTGCAACCGCTAAATCTGTAGAAGCACCAACTTTGGCCTGGATCAAGTGATCGCAGTGAACCGTTGTAGGAACTGCAGCCTTTGATTTACCAGCATGCATAAACTGCAACAATGCCATTTGAGCTGTTGCATCTTGGCAAGCAACTCTGTCCGGAGCAAAGTCAACATAATCAACTCCTCTTCCGTATGCTTGCTTAGCAACACCATCCCAAAGATGACTGTATAAAATTTTCTCCGTTAAAGTAAGTGGACGGCCAACTACCTCACGTGCTGCATCAACACGAGCTGTCATGTTGCTGTACACTTTTTTAATCATTTCAATATCAAAAGCCATAATGTTTTAGGTTTTTTGTCATTAATAATTTAAACATTACAAGTTACAAAAAAAATTAAGCAGTTATAAAAAAAAGCCTGAGTTTATGAACTCAGGCTTTTAAACTATAATTAACTAATTATATGAATTATTTAACTAATAACTTATGAGAAGGCGCAAACTTAGTTAGATTAATACCTTCTACTGCAGTTTTATATTCTTCTATTGTTGGAGTTCTACCAAGGATTGTAGATAATACCACAACTGGTGTAGAAGAAAGTAATGATTCTCCTTTTTTACCCTCAGTATCTTCAACTACCCTTCCTTGGAAAAGACGAGTAGATGTTGCCATTACTGTATCTCCTTTAGCAGCTTTTTCTTGGTTACCCATACAAAGGTTACAACCTGGGCGCTCTAGATATAGCATGTTTTCATATGATGTACGTGCTGCAGCTTTAGGAACATTATCGTCGAATTCGAAACCTGAGTATTTTTGTAAAATCTCCCAGTCACCTTCTGCTTTTAATTCATCAACAATATTATAAGTAGGAGGTGCTACAACTAGTGGCGCTTTGAACTCTACTTTACCTTCTTGCTCATCAATATTCTTAAGCATATGAGCCAGGATTTTCATATCTCCCTTGTGAACCATACAAGATCCGATAAATCCAAGATCTACTTGTTTAACCCCACCATAGAAAGATAGAGGTCTGATGGTATCGTGAGTATATCTTTTAGAAACATCAGCATTATTTACGTCCGGATCAGCAATCATTGGCTCAGCAATCTGATCAAGATCTACGACAACTTCAGCGTAATACTTAGCATTTGCATCTGGTCTTAGCGCAGGTTTCTCACCTGATATAATCTCAGCGATTCTCTTATCAGCTATAGCAATCAATCCTTTAAGAACTTGATTTTTATTATCCATTCCCTTGTCGATCATGATCTGAATTCTACCCTTCGCCATCTCTAACGATTCAATCAAGGTATAATCCTCAGAAATACAGATAGAAGCTTTAGCTTTCATTTCTGCAGTCCAGTCCGTAAACGTAAATGCTTGATCCGCATTAAGAGTTCCTAAGTGTACCTCAATAATTCTTCCTTGGAATACATTCTCTCCGCCAAATGTTTTAAGCATTTGAGCTTGTGTAGCATGAACTACATCACGGAAATCCATATACCCTTTCATATCTCCTTTGAAAGTTACCTTCACTGATTCTGGAATTGGCATTGAAGCTTCACCAGTAGCCAATGCAAGAGCAACAGTTCCTGAGTCAGCACCAAAAGCAACACCTTTAGACATTCTTGTATGAGAGTCACCACCAATGATGATAGCCCACTCGTTTACAGTAATATCATTAAGTACTTTGTGAATTACATCTGTCATTGAGTGATAAACGCCTTTCGGGTCACGAGCTGTGATCAAACCGAAGTCGTTCATAAATTTCATTAATCTAGGAATATTTGCCTTAGATTTATTATCCCATACTGAAGCCGTGTGACAACCCGATTGGTAAGCACCATCAACAATTGGAGAAATCACGGTAGCAGCCATAGACTCTAACTCCTGAGAAGTCATTAGACCTGTTGTATCTTGTGAACCAACAATATTTACGGTAACACGAACATCTGAACCAGCGTGTAAAATTTTACCTGGAGTTGTTCCAACCGCGTTTTTATTAAATATTTTTTCTACAGCTGTAAGACCTTGCCCTTCAACAGAAACCTCTTTTGACGGAGCATATACAGGTACAATATCAATACCAAGTGTCTTTGATGCAAATGTTTGCAATTTTTTTCCAAATACAATAGCGTAAGACCCACCAGCTTTTATAAATTCAATTTTCTGAGGAGTAAATGCCTTAGAAATATCAATCAATTCCTTATCGCCGTTATAAAGTTTCTTTGTTTTTGTGTTGATAGTAAGAACAGTACCAGTAGCAACAGAGTATACTTCCTCTAGAATAGGGTCACCGCTTTCATTACGAACAGGGTTGCCATTTTCATCTAATTTTTTTACCCAGTTTTTAAGATCAAGACCAATACCACCAGTAACATCAACAGTTGTTAGGAAAATCGGAGAAATACCGTTTGTTCCCGCAACGATTGGAGCAATATTAATAAATGGAACATAAGGACTGGCTTGTTTTCCACTCCAAAGCGCCACGTTGTTTACACCTGACATTCTTGAAGAACCCACACCCATAGTACCTTTTTCAGCGATTAACATCACGCTCTTATCAGGATTCGCATCTGCTAATGCTTTGATTTCAGCTTGTGCTTCTGGAGAAATTAAACATTTTCCATGAAGTTCACGATCTGAACGTGAGTGGGCTTGGTTTCCTGGAGAAAGTAAATCAGTTGAAATATCTCCTTCACCAGCAATAAAAGTAATTACCTTAATTTCTTCTGCTATTTCAGGTAATTTAGTAAAGAACTCAGCCTTAGCATAACTTTCTAGAATTTCTTTTGCTATTCCGTTACCGCTTTTGAAAGCTTCAGCTAAACGATCTGTATCGGCTTCATATAGAAAAACTTGTGTCTTTAAAACTTCCGCAGCATCTTTTGCAATAGCAACATCATTTCCTAAAGCTAAATCAAGTAAAACCTTTATAGAAGTACCACCTTTCATATGTGACAACAACTCTAAAGCAAAAGCAGGCGTGATTTCAGCAACTACTGATCCACCTAGAACAATTTCCTTTAAAAAATTAGCTTTTACAGTAGCAGCAGGAGTAGTTCCTGGCACGACATTATAAATAAAAAATTTAAGAGAATCCGCTCTGTACTCGTTATTCAAATCTTTAATTTGTTCAATGATTTCGCTTAGCAATTCAGCACCATCAATTGGCTTCGGGTTAAGTCCCTGACCTTTTCTTTCTTCAATTTCTTGGATGTAATCCTTATAAGTGTTCATAATTCAGAAGTCGTTTATAGGTGTTTTTATTTTTTTGTTCGCAAATTTAGGAATTAAAGATGATAATTTAAAGAAATTAAATGGATGTACATTTTTCAAAAAATATTATTGCAAAATAAATGATTTCACTGCGATAAAATAAGAAAAAAGCATGATTCTGCTATCAATTTTATAAATTCAATAATTCAGAATTAGATTTTAACAAAAAGAAAAACTAATGTTAAAACTAAAAGTGTTACATTCCTATTAGAATATAACACTTTTCAATAATTTATTATTTTTTCTGTTTAAATTAGCTTATCGATTATCATTTCCTCAGAAATTCCTTCGGCATCAGCTTTGTAGTTTTTGATTATTCGGTGTCTTAATATTCCAGTTGCAACCGCTTTTACATCTTCTATATCCGGAGAGAACTTACCGTGGAAAGCAGCATTTGCTTTGGCCGCTAAAATTAGATTCTGAGAAGCTCTTGGCCCTGCACCCCAATCCAAGTAGTTTTTCACAAATCCATTAGAAAGCGCATTATCAGGACGTGTTTTGCTCACCAATGTTACTGCATATTCTACAACATTATCGGCAACTGGAATACGGCGAATCAAATGCTGAAAATCAATAATTTCTTCAGCGGTAAACAATGCATTAACTTTCGTACTCAGGTCAGCCGTTGTGCGCTTCACTACCTGCACTTCTTCCTCAAAAGAAGGATATTCTAATTTTATGGCAAACATAAATCGATCCAATTGTGCTTCTGGCAAAGGATAAGTTCCTTCTTGCTCAATAGGATTTTGTGTAGCCAATACAAAATATGGCAAACTCAGCTTATGATTAGCTCCAGCAATTGTAACCGAACGTTCCTGCATTGCTTCCAATAAAGCTGCTTGTGTTTTTGGCGGTGTTCTGTTAATCTCATCAGCCAAAATAATATTAGAAAATATTGGTCCTTTTATAAATTTAAACTGTCTGTTTTCATCCAATATTTCACTCCCTAATATATCTGAAGGCATTAAATCAGGAGTAAATTGAATTCTTTTAAAATCCAAACCTAAAGCTTGTGCCAAAGTATTCACCAGCAAAGTCTTTGCAAGCCCAGGAACTCCAACTAACAAGGCATGTCCTCCAGAAAAAATACATAGCAAAATCTGATCAACAACAGCTTCTTGTCCTACAATAATTTTAGATATTTCTTTTTTTAATTCATTACGTTTTTGAACTAAATTTTGTATCGCTGTTACATCCGACATTTTTATATTATTTTTTTTAATTAAAAAAGAGTTAGTGCTATGAAAACATAAAACTAACTCTTTTTATTTATTTAATGAAAATTATTTTTTTACCCAATTATTAGTAAAAGGACAATCCTTATATTCATCTACAATCTTTATATAGGTATCCTTTATTTTTGTGTCAAACCACTTTGCAATGGCTTTGATTTGTTTTTCTTTCAAAGCTAAATCTTTAATTTTGATATAATCTTTAGCATAATCCGCAGTATGTGAATCAATTCTATTCGTTACAATCATGATTTTATAATCTTTCTTTCCCTCTTTGTCTTCAAGAAACGGCAACGAAATCTCATTATCTTTCAAATCTGAAACCTGCTTATATATAGAAGGATCCATATTGGTCAATTCAAAATGCGTATCTTGAGTTTTCGGATTTACCAATGCACCCCCATTAGCTCTTGTTTCTTTTTCATCAGACATCGTTCTTGCAGCTTCTGCAAAAGTAATTTCCTTATCTAAAATCTTTTTTCTGATTAAAGTGATTTTCTCTTTAGCTTCTTTTAATGATTCCTGAGTAACTGCCGGAGATATCAATATATGTCTCAGCTCGATTTCCTGCCCCTTTATTTTTTCAACATAAATAATATGAAAACCGTATTGCGTTTCAAAAGGTTCAGAAATCTCACCCTCCGCAAGACTAAATGCCACATCTTTAAACTCTTTTACAAAAGGAGTTTTTCTGGTCATCTTATAATACCCGCCATTTTTACTGGAACCAGGATCTTCAGAGTACAAGACTGCTTTGGTCGCAAAACTCGAACCTTCAAGACATTCTTTTCTAAATCCATTTAGCTTCTCAATAACTTTTTGCTTATCAGCCTCGGTAACTTTAGGTTTCACTACGATTTGAGCCACTTCTAATTCAGCGCCAAAAATAGGTAAATCAGCAACAGGAATTTTTTTAAAAAATTCACGGACTTCTTCTGGCGTAATTTCAACTTTCTCAATAATCTTTTTGGTCATTTCGCTAGTAAGCTTTTGCTCTTTCAGTACATCAAAAAAATACGTTCTAAATTCTTCTTCAGAATCTTTTTGATAGTATTGCACCAGTTTTTCCATTGTACCAACCTGCTGCAGCATGTAGCTCAGCCTTTCATCCATCATTCCTTTTACTTCGGCATCACTCACTATAATACTATCCTGAACCGCTTGATGCGCATACAATTTTTGTTCCAATAACGTCCCCAAAACCTGACATCTTGTTACATCAGCAGTAGATCCTCCCTGACTTTTAATTTCCAAAAATCCTTTGTCTATATCAGAATCCAATATAATATAATCCCCAACGGTTGCAACTACTCCATCTACCTTGAGTTTTTTTGTTGAAGCCACTGGCGTTTTTACAACCTTGGCAACACTATCTTTTATAATCTCTTGAGCATTTACAAAAGTTAAAGAAAAAAACAAAAGAAAAAAAGGCAACATAACTTTATTGGTTATGGATTTCATTTGTACAATTTTTGAAAGCATTTTTTATTTTTTATATTATTATTATCTCAAAAAAAATTGTTTTAAAAAATGCATTCTGCTTAAACACAATATTTTAAAACCAAAAAAACTGTCCGCTTTTAACTCCGAATAATCAAAACGCAATAATTCGGCAAATTACTTACAATTATCTAAACATATAACGAACAAAAATAACAATTCGAATGCATTAAACAAGTTTCCTAAGTACTATTAACAAAAAATTATTAAGTTCCATTATATGCTTATAATCACAGACTAAAACTCAAAGAAACACAGACCTTTTACATTTCTCAATATAGAATTATTACTCACTTTTAAAATACCTTAAACTTTAAATCAATTACTATTTTTAGAAGTTACAGTGTCAGGTATTTCTTAAAAATACAGCTCCTGCTCTATACTTTATCTTTGTTTTTTAAAAGAAAAAGTGCAGAACAATTAAGCGTTCAAAACCAAAACAACAGAGGCATTAATAATTCCTTCTCATTATTACAATTGCAATCAGATTTAGATTTATGATATACAACAAACCTTAAACCTATTTTTTATAACTGCATATTTTTTAAATCGCATTTATAAATAGTACTTTTGCAGACAATTGATAAATAAATATGAGTTTTTTAAAAGAAATAGAAAGAAGACGCACTTTTGGGATTATCTCACATCCCGATGCCGGAAAAACCACACTGACTGAAAAATTACTTCTTTTTGGAGGAGCAATTCAAGAAGCTGGTGCTGTTAAAAATAACAAAATAAAAAAAGGAGCTACAAGTGACTTTATGGAAATTGAACGTCAGAGAGGAATCTCAGTTTCTACTTCTGTTTTAGCTTTTAATTACAAAGAAAAAAAAATAAACATTCTTGACACACCCGGTCACAAGGATTTTGCTGAAGATACATTTAGAACTTTAACGGCCGTCGACAGTGTTATCGTGGTAATTGACGTAGCAAAAGGAGTTGAAGAACAAACTGAAAAACTGGTTGCTGTCTGCAGAATGCGAAAAATTCCCATCATTGTTTTCATCAACAAATTAGACCGTGAAGGAAAAGATGCTTTTGACTTAATGGACGAAGTGGAACAAAAACTTGGATTAACAGTCACTCCACTGAGTTTTCCTATCGGAATGGGATATGATTTCCAAGGAATTTACAATCTTTGGGAACAAAACATCAATTTATTTAGTGGTGATAGCCGTAAAAACATCGAAGAAACGATCGCTTTCTCTGATGTCCAAAGCCCTGAATTGGAAAAAATAATTGGTCAAAAACCTGCAGATCGTTTACGAGAGGAATTAGAATTAATAGACGAAGTATATCCTAAATTTGATCGCCAAGATTATTTAGACGGTAAAATACAGCCTGTCTTTTTTGGCTCTGCCTTAAATAATTTTGGAGTTAGAGAACTATTAGACTGCTTTGTTAGTATTGCACCATCTCCAAGACCAAAGGATTCAGAAACAAGACTAGTTGATCCAAAAGAAGAAAAAATGTCTGGTTTTGTTTTTAAAATCCATGCTAATATGGATCCAAAACACAGAGACAGATTAGCATTTATAAAAATTGTTTCTGGAACTTTTGAAAGAAATAAACCGTATTACCATGTTCGTCAAAAAAAGAACTTAAAATTCTCAAGCCCAAATGCATTCTTTGCGGAGAAAAAAGAGATAGTTGATATTTCATATCCTGGTGATATTGTTGGATTGCATGACACTGGAAACTTCAAAATTGGTGATACTTTAACTGAAGGAGAAATCATGAGCTTTAAAGGAATCCCAAGTTTTTCTCCAGAGCATTTTAGATATATTAATAATGCCGATCCAATGAAGGCTAAACAGCTGGACAAAGGAGTCGATCAATTAATGGATGAAGGTGTTGCCCAATTATTTACCTTAGAAATGAACAATCGAAAAGTAATTGGAACTGTCGGAGCATTACAATATGAAGTTATTCAATACCGATTAGAGCATGAATATGGTGCAAAATGTACGTATGAAAATTTCCCTGTTCATAAAGCCTGCTGGGTAAAGCCAGACGATGCAAAAAACGAAGAATTCAAAGAATTCAAACGCATTAAACAAAAATTTTTAGCAAAAGACAAGTACAATCAATTAGTTTTCCTTGCCGATTCTGACTTTACAATTCAAATGACGCAAAGCAAATACCCAAGTGTGAAATTATTTTTCACATCAGAATTTGATTAAACCATAAAAAATTCGAAACAAAAAAAACGCCAATTAGAAATTGGCGTTTTTTATATATACAAATTAAATTCAACCTTAAATACTCGCTAGCAAGATTTAATATTTAGTGCTTTTTTCAAAAGCGTTTTTACCAATAAACGATTTGGTTCTCTCCCTGAAGTCAAAAAGCTTTTTTTAGAATAAACATCATCATTCAAAAATGTTTTCCCTATATCTTCTTTCGTCCCCATGAACCACAATATAAAATTTACATTTGGATTTATCATAACAGAATTAGACACTTTTACAGGACTCTCAATCATAATATTACTATGACTAGTAACTTCCTCATTTGAAACCTCTAAGCTTTCATTTTGTCCAAAAACAGCAGTACTTGAAAAAAAAGCAAACAAAACGATAGCAAATAAAAAACTTGCATTATTATTTTTTTGTAATATATTAAAAATTTTGCTCATCTTAATTCTTTTCCAGTATGATATATTTCACATATTCAGACACGAAAGTAAACGAATAGTCAAGTGAGGAAAAAAATAGTCGTTTAAATACACGGAAAGTCGTTTAAATACGCAAAAAGCATAACATTTTAAAAAGACAGCAAAAAAAAAGACTCCATTTCTGGAGTCTTTAATCATATCATTATGCTTGTCCCGCAGGACCAAAATTTAAAGGAATTGGAGCTTGTTCACCTTCTTTTATTTCACCATGAGCAACTTCAAAACGATGAATATTTTCACCAATTGCTTTTAGTAATCTTTTGGCATGCTGTGGCGTTAAAACAATTCTTGATTTAACTTTAGCTTTAGGAACACCAGGCATAATACAAACAAAATCTAATACAAATTCAGATGAAGAATGATTAATTATAGCCAAATTTGAATAAATCCCTTCAGCTATTTTTTCATCCAATTCAATATTAATCTGTTCCTGCTGTTGGTTAGAATTGCTCATAAAATTTTAAATTTTTCAACACTCTCTCTCCCTTTAAAAAAGAGAGAGAACATTGAGGAAAGAATTAATAAATATACTCTTCTTTATTTGCCATCATATCATTATAGTCTTCTCTAGATCCTACAATTGCATTATCGTATTCTCTCATACCTGTACCGGCAGGGATTCTATGACCTACAATTACATTTTCTTTTAATCCTTCTAATAAATCAACTTTACCTGCAACAGCAGCTTCATTTAATACTTTTGTTGTTTCTTGGAAAGAAGCAGCAGAAATAAATGATTTAGTTTGAAGAGAAGCTCTTGTAATACCTTGTAAAACTGGTGTTGCAGTGGCAGTAATTACATCACGTGCAACAACAAGATTTTTATCCGTACGTTTTAATAATGAATTCTCATCACGCAATTGACGCGGTGTTATAATTTGACCAGCTTTTAAAACACTTGAATCTCCAGCATCTTCAACCACTTTCATTCCATATAACTTATCATTTTCAACAATAAAGTCTTTAGTATGAATCAATTGATCTTCTAAGAACAAAGTATCTCCTGGATCTTGGACTCTTACTTTACGCATCATTTGACGTATTACTACCTCAAAGTGCTTATCGTTAATTTTCACCCCTTGAAGACGGTATACCTCTTGAATTTCATTTACCAAATACTGCTGAACAGCAGCAGGTCCTTGAATTCTCAAGATATCATCAGGAGTAATAGCTCCATCAGACAAAGGAACACCAGCTCTTACGAAGTCATTTTCCTGAACTAAAATTTGGCTTGATAATTTAACCAAGTATTTTCTAACATCACCAAATTTAGATTCAATAATGATTTCGCGGTTACCTCTTTTAATTTTACCAAAAGTAACAACACCATCAATCTCAGAAACAACAGCTGGATTCGAAGGATTACGAGCTTCTAACAGCTCAGTAATTCTAGGCAAACCTCCTGTGATATCCCCAGATTTAGAAGAACGGCGAGGAATTTTAACCAAAACTTTACCAGCTTTAATTTTCTCTCCGTTTTCTACCATCAAGTGAGCTCCAACAGGTAAGTTATAAGAACGGATCAATTCACCTTCTTTACCATAAACCAATAAAGTTGGAATTAATTTTTTATTTCTTGACTCAGAGATTACTTTTTCTTGGAAACCAGTCTGCTCATCAATTTCAACCATGAACGATTGTCCTTGTTCTAAATCCTCATAAGCAATTTTACCCGTAAATTCAGATACGATAACTCCATTATATGGATCCCATTTACATATTACAGTTCCTTTAGCTACAGAATCACCATCATTTACAAAGATGCTAGAACCGTAAGGAATGTTGTTTGTACTTAATAGAATTCCAGTTTTTTCGTCAATTAATTTCAATTCTGTTGAACGGGAAACTACAATATCAACTGAGTTACCTTCGCTGTCTTCACCTTTAACAGTTTTTAAATCTTCAATTTCCAGCTTACCTGCAAAACGGGTAATAATACTAGACTCTTCAGAAATACCTCCTGCAACCCCTCCAACGTGGAAAGTACGTAATGTAAGCTGTGTACCTGGCTCTCCAATAGACTGTGCTGCAATTACACCAACTGCTTCACCTCTTTGAGTCATTTTACCAGTAGCTAAGTTTCTACCGTAACATTTAGCACAAATACCTTTAGTAGCTTCACAAACTAATGGTGAACGCACTTCTACTTTCTCCACTGGAGAAGCTTCAATACCTTTCACTAATGCTTCTGTTATTTGCTCACCAGCATGTACTAAAATCTCACTAGTTAAAGGATTAATTACATCTTGTAATGCAACACGTCCTAAGATTCTTTCTCCTAATGATTCAACAATTTCCTCATTTTTCTTCAAAGCAGAAACTTCAATACCTCTAAGAGTACCACAATCCTCAACATTAACAATAACATCTTGAGAAACGTCATGTAATCTTCTGGTCAAGTATCCGGCATCGGCCGTTTTCAAAGCCGTATCCGCAAGACCTTTACGGGCACCGTGAGTAGAGATAAAGTACTCAAGGATAGAAAGACCTTCTTTAAAGTTAGAAAGAATCGGGTTTTCAATAATTTCTCCACCACCAGCAGTAGATTTTTTTGGCTTAGCCATCAAACCACGCATACCAGTTAACTGACGAATTTGTTCTTTGGAACCCCTCGCTCCAGAATCAAGCATCATATACACCGAGTTGAAACCTTGTTGGTCTTCTCTAATGTTTTTCATTGCCAACTCTGTCAATTGAGCATTTGCTGAAGTCCATACATCAATAACTTGGTTGTAACGCTCGTTATTGGTAATAAGCCCCATGTTATAATTTGCAGAGATACCTTCAACTTGCTCTCTGGCATCTGCAATTAATTTTGGTTTTTGTTCTGGGATTCTAATATCGCCAAGAGAGAATGACAATCCTCCTTTGAATGCAAATTTATACCCCATATCTTTCATATTATCCAAGAAGGCTGCTGTAGTAGGTACATCAGTCGAACTTAATACGTGACCGATAATATCTCTTAAGTTCTTCTTAGTCAATACATCATTGATATATCCAGCTGCTTCCGGTACTACTTCATTAAACAATACACGTCCAGCAGTTGTTTGAATAATCTGATACACTAATTCTCCAGCATCATTAAAATCTTTAGCTCTAATTTTCACACGAGCATTCAATTCTAATCTTCCTTCGTTTAATGCAATATTTACTTCTTCAGCAGAATAGAAAGTAATTCCTTCTCCTAAAATTTTAAGTTCTGATGTAGACAAACGCTCTTTGGTCATATAATAAAGACCAAGTACCATGTCTTGAGAAGGTACCGTGATTGGCGCACCATTTGCAGGGTTCAAGATATTGTGAGAAGCCAACATTAACAATTGAGCTTCCAAAATAGCCTCTGGCCCTAACGGTAAGTGAACCGCCATTTGATCCCCATCAAAATCCGCGTTGAACGCCGTACAAACTAAAGGGTGCAATTGGATTGCTTTTCCTTCAATTAATTTTGGCTGGAAAGCTTGAATACCTAATCTGTGCAAAGTAGGAGCACGGTTCAGTAATACTGGATGTCCTTTGATTACATTTTCAAGAATATCCCATACTACCGGCTCTTTTTTGTCAATTATTTTTTTAGCTGATTTTACAGTTTTTACAATTCCTCTTTCAATCAATTTACGGATAACAAAAGGTTTGTATAATTCAGCAGCCATATCTTTTGGCAAACCGCATTCAAACAATTTCAACTCAGGTCCAACAACAATTACCGAACGAGCAGAATAATCCACACGTTTTCCAAGTAAATTTTGACGGAAACGCCCTTGTTTACCTTTTAAGGAATCAGATAATGATTTCAAAGGTCTGTTCGATTCTGTTTTTACTGCAGAAGCTTTACGAGTATTATCGAAAAGTGAATCTACAGATTCCTGCAGCATACGTTTTTCGTTACGAAGGATTACTTCAGGAGCTTTAATCTCGATTAATCTTTTCAAACGATTGTTACGGATAATTACACGACGGTATAAATCATTCAAATCCGAAGTTGCAAAACGGCCACCGTCAAGAGGCACAAGAGGACGCAATTCTGGTGGAATTACCGGAATCACTTTCATTATCATCCATTCAGGACGATTTTCTCTGTTCAAAGTAGACTCACGGAAAGATTCCACAACCTGCAGTCTCTTTAACGCTTCAGTTTTTCTTTGTTTTGATGTTTCGTTATTAGCTTTGTGTCTTAAATCATATGACAACTCGTCAAGATCAATACGTGCCAATAAATCCATAATACATTCCGCTCCCATTTTGGCAACAAATTTATTTGGATCAAAATCATCTAAATATTGATTGTCTGCAGGAAGAGTATCCAGAATATTCAAATATTCTTCTTCTGTTAAGAAATCTAATCTTTCAATAGATTCACCATCTGCATTTTTAGCTATACCAGCTTGGATTACTACATATCTTTCGTAGTAGATAATCATATCTAATTTCTTAGACGGAAGACCAAGGATATAACCGATTTTATTAGGAAGCGAACGGAAATACCAAATATGAGCAATAGGCACAACTAGGTTGATATGCCCAACTCTGTCTCTACGAACTTTCTTTTCAGTAACTTCAACACCACAACGGTCACAGATGATCCCTTTGTAACGTATTCTTTTATATTTACCACAAGCACATTCAAAATCTTTAACTGGCCCAAAAATTCTTTCGCAGAAAAGACCGTCACGCTCTGGCTTGTGGGTTCTGTAGTTGATAGTTTCTGGCTTTAGTACTTCACCTCTTGATTCTTTCAAGATTGATTCAGGAGAAGCTAGTCCTATCGATATTTTGTCAAACCTTTTTACAGGATTTTTTTCCTTATTATTTCTATTATTCATCATAGTTTTTACTATTGATTTATTTGCAATTAAAAATTGATTTCATTTTAGTCTAAAGTCAAATGTCATAAAGTTTTTAAAGTCACTAATGACTTTAGACTTTGGACTTTTAAACTTTCGACTAAACACTACCTCGAATTACTTCTCTAAACTTCAACTAAATTGAAGTGCTAATTACTTAACCGATTGGGGCAAAATAAAAAATCGGAACGGTTTACGGGTATAAATCCTAAAAACTTATATAAAAGAGTAATCAGTCCCGAAAATTCGAGACTGATTACTAAAAATTTATTTATTCCTCTAAACGAAGATCAAGCCCAAGACCTTTCAATTCATGCATTAATACATTGAATGATTCTGGTAATCCTGGTTCCGGCATGGTTTCACCTTTTACGATAGCTTCGTAAGTTTTAGCTCTACCAATTACATCATCCGATTTAACAGTCAAGATTTCTCTAAGTGTACTTGATGCTCCATAAGCCTCAAGTGCCCAAACCTCCATCTCTCCAAAACGCTGACCTCCAAATTGAGCTTTACCTCCAAGTGGCTGTTGAGTAATCAACGAGTATGGACCGATAGAACGTGCGTGCATCTTATCATCAACCATGTGTCCTAATTTAAGCATATAAATTACACCCACTGTTGCTGCTTGATGGAAACGTTCTCCAGTTCCACCGTCATAAAGGTGAGTATGTCCAAAACGTGGTACTCCCGCTTCATCTGTTAAAGCATTGATTTCATCAAGAGAAGCTCCGTCAAAAATTGGAGTAGCAAATTTTCTGCCTAAATTCATACCAGCCCAGCCTAAAACTGTCTCATAGATTTGTCCAATGTTCATACGAGAAGGTACCCCAAGCGGATTCAACACGATATCAACTGGTGTTCCATCTTCAAGGAAAGGCATATCTTCATGACGAACAATACGAGCAACAATACCTTTGTTACCGTGACGTCCTGCCATTTTATCCCCAACTTTCAGCTTACGTTTTTTAGCAATATATACTTTAGCTAATTTCAAAATTCCTGATGGCAATTCATCCCCAACAGTAATTGTGAATTTCTCTCTACGTAAAGCACCTTGTAAATCGTTCAATTTAATTTTATAGTTATGAATTAAATCATTAACCATTTTATTAGTCACTTCATCAGCAACCCATTGACCTTTACTTAAGTGAGCAAAATCTTCAACAGCATAAAGCATCTTTTGAGTATATTTTTTACCTTTTGGTAAAACCTCTTCACCCAAATCATTCATTACTCCTTGAGAAGTTTTTCCGTTTACGATATTGAAAAGTTTCTCAATCAATCTATCTTTAAGCTCAACAAACTTCACTTCAAACTCCATTTCAAGCGACCCTAAAGCATCTTTGTCCTGAGTACGTTTACGTTTGTCTTTTACTGCTCTCGCAAATAATTTTTTATCTAAAACCACACCATGTAAAGAAGGAGAAGCTTTTAATGAAGCATCTTTTACATCACCTGCTTTATCCCCGAAGATTGCACGAAGCAATTTCTCTTCTGGAGTAGGATCTGATTCCCCTTTTGGAGTAATTTTACCGATAAGAATGTCACCAGGCTTAACCTCGGCACCAATTCTAATCATACCGTTTTCATCCAAATCTTTAGTAGCTTCTTCAGAAACGTTTGGTATATCATTCGTTAATTCTTCGTTACCTAATTTAGTATCTCTAACTTCCAATGAGTAATCATCAACGTGAATAGAGGTAAAGATATCGTCACGAACCACTTTTTCAGAAATTACAATCGCATCCTCAAAGTTATACCCTTTCCATGGCATAAATGCAACTTTTAGGTTACGACCTAAAGCTAATTCTCCATTTTGAGTAGCATATCCTTCAGACAATACTTGACCAGGAATCACTCTGTCGCCTTTTCTTACGATAGGCTTAAGGTTGATACTTGTTCCTTGATTGGTTTTTCTAAATTTAATTAAGTTGTATGTTTTATCATCCGATTCAAAACTTACCATTCTTTCTTCCTCAGAACGATCGTATTTGATAGTGATGATATTCGCATCAACGTATTCTACAACTCCATTTCCTTCAGCGTTAATTAAAACTCTAGAATCCGAAGCCACTTGACGCTCTAAACCTGTTCCAACGATTGGTGCTTCAGGACGAATTAATGGTACGGCCTGACGCATCATGTTAGATCCCATCAACGCTCTATTCGCATCATCATGTTCCAAGAAAGGAATCAAAGATGCAGAAATCGAAGCAATTTGATTTGGAGCAACGTCTGTATAATGTACTTGAGAAGGGTCAATTACCGGGAAGTCACCTTCTTGACGTGCAATTACGTTTTCGGCAGTAATCTTACCAGTAGCATCCATTTTAATGTTTGCTTGGGCAATTAACATTCCTTCTTCTTCTTCAGCACTTAAATATATTGGAGTAGACTCTAAATCTACAACACCATTAGTTACTTTACGGTAAGGCGTTTCAATGAAACCCATTCCGTTAACTTTAGCATAAACACCAAGAGATGAAATCAAACCAATGTTTGGTCCCTCTGGAGTTTCAATTGGACATAAACGTCCGTAGTGCGTATAGTGAACGTCACGAACCTCAAATCCAGCTCTTTCTCTTGAAAGTCCACCTGGTCCAAGTGCAGATAATCTTCTTTTGTGCGTAATCTCAGCTAATGGATTCGTTTGATCCATAAATTGAGATAATTGGTTTGTTCCAAAGAAAGAGTTGATAACAGATGATAATGTTTTAGCATTAATCAAATCTATTGGTGTAAACACCTCGTTATCTCTAACGTTCATACGCTCTCTAATGGTTCTGGCCATACGAGCTAAACCAACACCGAATTGTTGAGACAATTGTTCTCCAACTGTTCTAACACGACGGTTCGATAAGTGATCAATATCATCAATCTCAGCTTTAGAGTTGATCAATTCAATCAAATATTTAACAATGGTAATAATATCTTCTTTGGTAAGCACTTGCTTTTCCATTGGAGTATCAAGACCAAGTTTTTTATTAATTCTATAACGACCTACTTCACCTAAGTTGTAACGTTGGTCAGAGAAGAATAATTTATCTATAATACCACGAGCAGTTTCTTCATCAGGCGGTTCTGCGTTACGCAATTGTCTGTAGATATGCTCAACAGCTTCTTTTTCAGAGTTTGTTGGATCTTTTTGTAGTGTATTATGAATGATAGAATAATCAACTAGATTATTATCTTCTTTATGCAACAAAATAGATTTAACGTTTGAATCAATGATTTCTTCCACATTATCTTTGTCGATAATAGTGTCTCTGTCAAGGATTATTTCATTACGTTCGATAGAAACAACTTCGCCAGTATCTTCATCAACGAAATCTTCATGCCATGTATTCAAAACACGGGCAGCTAATTTTCTGCCAATATATTTTTTAAGTCCTGTTTTAGAAACTTTAATTTCTTCAGCTAGGTCGAAAATCTCTAGGATATCCTTGTCTCTTTCGAAGCCTATTGCACGGAATAAAGTAGTAACAGGTAATTTTTTCTTTCTATCGATATAAGCATACATTACGCTATTGATATCTGTAGAAAATTCTATCCAAGATCCTTTAAAAGGAATAACTCTTGCAGAATATAATTTTGTTCCATTTGCATGGAATGACTGTCCAAAGAAAACACCTGGAGAACGGTGTAATTGTGAAACCACAACTCGCTCTGCTCCATTGATAACAAAAGTACCGCTTGGTGTCATATAAGGTATTGTTCCAAGATAAACATCTTGTACAATAGTTTCAAAATCTTCGTGTTCAGGATCTGTACAATATAGTTTTAACCTTGCTTTTAAAGGCACGCTATAAGTAAGACCTCTTTCTATACATTCTTGAATGGTGTAACGTGGCGGATCTACAAAGTAATCAAGGAATTCCAACACAAAGTTATTTCTTGTATCTGTAATTGGAAAGTTTTCCATAAAGGTGTTGTATAACCCTTCGTCGCCTCTTTCGTCAGATTTAGTTTCTAATTGAAAAAAATCTTTAAACGATTTTACCTGAACATCTAGAAAATCTGGATACTGAGGTATATTTTTTGTTGAGGCAAAATTCAATCTTTCAGTCTGATTTGTTATCATCAATGGACAAAATTTTGATTAAAAAAAAAGTAATATAAACGTATAAATTTATTATACGAAAAAGGGTTTAGGCCTTTGGATTCTTATCCAAGACCTAAACCTAGTTCTTAAAACCGGGATGAACTATTTAAGCTCAACAACAGCTCCAGCTTCTTCTAAAGATTTTTTAAGACCTTCAGCCTCTTCTTTAGAAACACCTTCTTTAACGTTGCTAGGAGCCCCATCAACTACATCTTTAGCTTCTTTCAAACCTAAACCTGTAAGTTCTTTAACTAATTTTACTACAGCTAATTTAGAAGCACCAGCTTCTTTCAATACAACTGTAAATTCTGTTTGAGCTTCTTCAGCAGCACCTTCGCTACCACCAGCAGCAACTACTACAGCTGCAGCAGCTGGTTCAATACCGTACTCATCTTTTAATATTGTTGCTAATTCGTTAACTTCTTTTACAGTTAAATTAACTAATTGCTCTGCGAATTGTTTCAAATCTGCCATTTTTTCTATCGTTTTAAAATGATTTGTAAAAATATAATTTATTTATTGTGCGCTATTTTAAGCAACAAGGAAACAAAAATTCCCTGTTTTGAGTATTATGCTTCAGCCTCTTCGCTGTTAGCGAATTGGTTTTGTAAAGCAGAAATAACTCTTTGAGCTGGTGATTGTAATAATCCGATGATTTCACCGATAAGCTCTTCTTTAGATTTAATAGTAGCTAATGCATCTAATTGATCATCACCAAGGTAAATTTCAGAATTGATATAAGCTCCTTTTAATACAGGTTTTGCTGATTTTTTTCTAAAATCTTTGATAATTTTTCCAGGAGCATTTGCAACATCTGAAATAAATATAGCGCTATTACCTGTCAATACAGAAGGTAAATCTCCATAATCATTATCTGAAGCTTCCATTGCTTTTGCAAGCAAAGTGTTTTTAACTACCTCTAATTTAATACCTGCTTTAAAACAAGCTCTTCTCAAGTTTGAAGTTGTTTCTGCGTCTAACCCAGAAATATCAGATACATAAATAATGTTTGTACCAGCTAACTGTGCAGTTAAATCTTCAATCGCGATTGATTTTTCTTCTCTAGTCATACTAAAAATTATTAACTACCAATTATACTGCTTTAGGGTCCAATGCAATTGCAGGACTCATAGTGCTTGTAAGGTGAATACCTTTAATGTAGGTACCTTTAGCAGCAGTTGGCTTAAGTTTGATTAATGTTTGAATAATTTCGTGTGCATTGTCATAAATTTGTTCAGCTCCAAAAGAAACTTTACCAATTCCTGCATGTACAATACCAGTTTTATCAACTTTGAAATCGATTTTACCAGCTTTTACCTCTTGAACAGCTTTTGCAACATCCATAGTTACAGTACCTGTCTTAGGGTTTGGCATTAAACCTCTAGGCCCTAAAATACGACCTAATGGACCTAATTTACCCATTACGGCAGGCATAGTGATGATAACATCAACATCTGTCCAACCATCTTTAATTTTTTGTAAATAATCATCAAGACCAACATAGTCTGCACCAGCTGCCAAAGCTTCCGCTTCTTTATCTGGAGTAACCAATGCTAACACTTTAACATCTTTACCTGTACCATGAGGCAATGTTACTACACCTCTCACCATTTGATTCGCTTTTCTTGGATCTACACCCAAACGAACTGCGATATCAACAGACTCATCAAATTTTGCAGAAGCAACAACTTTAATCAATGCAGCTGCATCTTTTAAAGAGTATAATTTGTTCTTTTCAATTTTTGAAGCAGCCTCTTTTTGCTTTTTTGTCAATTTTGCCATGTCTTTCTCTTAATTAAAAAGGAGAATCTCCTGATACAGTTATACCCATAGATCTAGCTGTTCCAGCAATCATGCTCATAGCAGATTCGATTGTGAATGCATTTAAATCTACCATTTTATCTTCAGCAATTGCCTTGATAACATCCCAAGTAACGCTAGCTACTTTTTTACGATTTGGTTCACCAGATCCTGACTTTAGCTTTGCAGCTTCCAATAACTGGACTGCCGCTGGAGGAGTTTTTACAACAAAATCAAATGATTTGTCTTTATACACAGTAATTTGTACTGGGCATATTTTGCCGGGTTTATCTTGTGTTCTAGCATTAAATTGCTTACAGAACTCCATGATGTTTACCCCAGCAGCTCCTAAAGCAGGTCCAACCGGTGGCGACGGATTCGCAGCACCTCCCTTAACTTGTAGTTTAACTACCTTACTAATTTCTTTAGCCATTTTTAAAAAATTTAACACGACAATCATTGGAAGCGATTGCAGTGATTATTATAGATGTAACAAAAATTATACTTTTTCAACTTGCATAAAACTAAGCTCCAATGGCGTTTTTCTTCCGAAAATTTTCACCATCACTTCAAGTTTACGCTTTTCTTCATTTATTTTTTCAACTGTACCGTTAAAACCATTAAAAGGACCATCGATCACTTTAATAGTTTCGCCCAAGTTGAAAGGAATTGAACGAGTATCTGTATTTACAGCCAACTCATCAACTTTACCTAACATTCTATTCACTTCTGACATTCTCAACGGAACCGGCTCACCGCCTTTTGTTTCACCCAAGAAACCAATAACACTTGTTATAGACTTGATAATATGAGGAATTTCTCCAACCAAATTGGCTTCCAACATAACATAACCTGGAAAATAAACTTTATCTTTCGATAATTTTTTACCTTCTTTTACAGTAACTACTTTTTCAGTAGGCACAAGAACTTGCGAAACATAATCACTCATCCCTAAACGAGCAATTTCTGTTTCGATATAAGCTTTCACTTTATTTTCTTGTCCGCTTACTGCACGAACGACATACCATTTTTTTATATTATTATCAGCCATTACAAAAAATTATGCTTTTATCCAGTTAAAAAATATAGCTAATGTTTTTGCACATACTTCATCTACTCCCCATGTTGCTAAAGCAAATACCACTGAAAATACAGCAACAACGATCGTAAGACGTTGCACTTCAGCCCACTCTGGCCAAGTTACATTTGATTTTAATTCCTCAAATGATTCTGATATGTAATTAACAACTTTTGTCATAGTGATTAGTTTATTTTGCACGGGCGGAGGGATTCGAACCCCCATCAACGGTTTTGGAGACCGCTATTCTACCCTTGAACTACGCCCGTAGTTAATAAAAACCAGTGTCGTCAAAACAACACTGGTTTTGGTATTTATTTGGTATTAAGCTACAATTTCAGTTACCTGACCTGCACCTACAGTTCTACCACCCTCACGGATAGCGAAACGTAAACCTACGCTCATTGCGATTGGGCTTAACAAAGAAACATTAATAGTTAAGTTATCGCCTGGCATTACCATCTCTACTCCTTCTGGTAAAGTAATAACACCTGTTACGTCAGTTGTACGAACGTAGAACTGTGGACGGTAGTTATTATGGAATGGTGTGTGACGTCCGCCTTCTTCTTTTTTCAAGATATACACCTCAGCTTTGAAAGTAGCATGTGGTTTAACAGATCCTGGCTTAATGATAACCATTCCTCTTTTGATAGATTCTTTATCAATACCTCTTAATAATAAACCTACGTTATCTCCAGCTTCACCTCTATCAAGGATTTTACGGAACATCTCAACTCCAGTAATAGTAGAAGTTAATTTTTCAGCTCCCATACCAATGATTTCAACAGCATCACCTGTATTAGCAATACCAGTTTCGATACGACCTGTAGCAACAGTTCCACGACCAGTAATTGTAAATACATCCTCAACCGGCATCAAGAATGGTTTTTCAGTATCACGGATTGGCTCTTCGATCCAAGAATCTACAGCTTCCATTAATTCAAGAATTTTAGGAACCCAAGCAGCATCATTATTCAATCCACCTAAAGCAGAACCTTGAATAACTGGACAGTTATCACCATCATATTCATAGAAAGACAATAAGTCTCTGATTTCCATTTCAACTAATTCTAATAGCTCAGCATCATCAACCATATCCACTTTGTTCATGAAAACTACCATTCTAGGAATACCTACTTGGCGACCTAAAAGGATATGCTCACGAGTTTGTGGCATTGGTCCGTCAGTTGCAGCTACAACAAGGATAGCACCATCCATTTGAGCAGCACCAGTAACCATGTTCTTTACGTAATCCGCGTGACCAGGACAGTCAACGTGTGCGTAGTGACGGTTAGCAGTTTCATACTCAACGTGTGATGTATTAATTGTAATACCTCTTTCTTTTTCTTCAGGAGCATTATCAATTTGATCAAATGATTTTGCTTGACAGTAACCAGCATCAGATAACACTTTTGTGATTGCTGCTGTTAAAGTAGTTTTACCGTGATCTACGTGTCCGATCGTACCAATATTTAAGTGCGGTTTCGAACGGTTAAAGGTTTCTTTTGCCATTTTACTTAATTTTTAATCTAGTTTATATATTTATTTCAATTTCCTACTTACTTGAGCCAACTACGGGAATTGAACCCGTGACCTCTTCCTTACCAAGGAAGCACTCTACCCCTGAGCTAAGTCGGCAGAGAAATTTTGCTTAACATTGTTTAAAAGTTTAAAATTATTTCATTAAACTGATTAAACCCTCAAACTTTAAACTTCATTTTGTGGGGAGAGCAGGATTCGAACCTGCGAAGTTCACACAGCAGATTTACAGTCTGCCCTCGTTGGCCGCTTGAGTATCTCCCCATTTTTTTTATCAATAATCTAATAAACTATTCCAAATCGCATTGGAAAAAAGAGCCGGCGGAGGGACTCGAACCCACGACCTGCTGATTACAAATCAGCTGCTCTAGCCAACTGAGCTACGCTGGCGATTTCAATAAAAAAAGTCCGCTATTTCTAACGGACTGCAAATGTAGAGATTTTATCTTTTAATCAAAACATTTTTTGAAAAAAAATTAAATTAAATATGTGTTCTTAACTTTTCTTTACGTTTTACCAGCAATCGCTCTAGAGATTCCGCTGCTTGTTCAACGGCTTCCTCAAAGGATTTGCATTGTTTTTCCACCAAAAAATCATCTCCTGGTACATTAATCTTTATCTCAACATTTTTATTTTCCTTTTCACTTGTCTTTTCTACTTTCAAAAAAACATCAGAAGAAACAACTCTGTCATAATATTTCTCCAACTTATCCATTCTTTCCTGAACGAAATCCACTAGCTTTTTGTCAACAGTAAAGTTAACTGCATGAACATTTACCTTCATAATCAATCTTTTTTAATGGTTAAACATTTTCGAATTATTTTTTATTCCTAGGATGTGCTTCCTGATACACTTTTTTAAGTTCAAACAAACTGCTATGAGTATAAATTTGTGTAGAAGCCAAACTGGAATGTCCTAATAACTCTTTTACTGAATTCAAATCAGCTCCGTTATTTAATAAGTGAGTCGCAAATGTATGCCTTAATATATGAGGACTTTTTTTTACCTTTTCGGAGACACTACTAAAGTATGAATTTATTAATCGATACACAAAAGAATCATTTAATTTTAACCCTTTTTTTGTTAGAAATAAATAATCTTCATCTACTATAATTTCCAGCAGTGAACGCTCCTTTATATACAATTGCAACTGTTCCATAACCACACTCAAAACCGGAAGAATACGCTCCTTATTCCTCTTACCCAACACCTTTATAGCACCGCTGCTAAAATTTACATTTGAAAGCTTTAAATAAATAAGTTCTGCTCTACGGATTCCAGCAGTATAAAACAATTCTACTATAAGTTTATCCCTGACTTCCTGAAATCCATCAGGTACAGGATTTTGAGACAAGGCTTCTGTCAATTCTTTTTCCGAAAAAGGGATTTGAAGTTTTTTTTCCGTTTTCAAAGCTTTGTGCTTTAATAATGGATTGACTTGAATTTGTTTTATTTTTAAAAGGAATTTATAAAAAGCTTTTAGGGAAGCTATTTTCCTATTTACAGTACTATTTGAAACACCATCATCCACAAGCGCAACAATCCAGCTTCTAATCTGACTGTAGTTCACCTGCTCAATAGTATCCTGCTCAAAATACTCCTTATTAAATACCTCAAAATAAGAGATATCATTCAGATAAGCATTTACAGTATGCGGAGAATATTTTTTTTCCAGCTGCAGATAATTTCTAAATGCATCTTTATTATTTGTAGTCATAAAAAAACCGTTAGCATCAAAGTTAAGAAACTTTAATTACTAACGGCAATTTATTTTAAGCGTTTAGAGTATTAGATATTCTCAATACTATCTCTCATATTTTGAATATAAGCTGCTTTTTGGAATTTCATTCTATTGATAACTGACGGCTTAATAAAAGCAGTACGTGCTCTTAATTGTCTTACAGTTCCAGTTTTATCGAATTTTCTTTTGTAGCGCTTAAGTGCTCTATCGATATTTTCTCCGTCTTTAATTGGTATAATTAACATAATTTTATCACCCCCTTTCGTTAAGTGCGCAAAATTAAACATTATTTCTAATTTGACGCACTTTATTTATTTTTTTTTCAATTTATTTTAATCCCAAAACATAAACGGATGCTTTTAAAGGCTAAAAAATAGTTTTTGGTTTCTTTAAAACTTTACATTCTCAATGTTCTGCTTGAAGAATGGAAGCAAGTTACCAAAGTAACGCGGACAGCCTTACAGCATTCCGATAAAAGGGTGTATGCTTGTAATGTGAATCAACCCTTTTATCGGGATGGTGGCACACTCATATATTTACTTCAATAAATCCCTTGAAATCACTAATTTTTGAATTTCTGTAGTGCCCTCGCCTATGGTGCATAATTTTGAATCTCTATAGAATTTTTCCACAGGATAATCCTTCGTATACCCATAACCTCCATGGATTTGGACGGCATCATTAGCTACTTTTACACAAACCTCTGATGAATACATTTTGGCCATGGCTCCTAATTTAGTTACTGGTCTGTGCTGTTCTTTGAGAAAAGCCGCTTTGTGCAATAATAATTCTGATGCCTCTATTTCGGTGGCCATGTCGGCCAATTTAAAAGATATCGCTTGAAATTCAGAAATAGGCTGTCCAAACTGATGTCTTTCTTGAGAATATTTTAAAGCTGCTTCAAAAGCACCTTTGGCAATTCCCAAAGACAAAGCTCCAATTGAGATACGGCCACCATCAAGAATCTTCATAGCTTGAACGAATCCCTGTCCCACTTCACCTAATCTATTAGCATCAGGAATACGGCAATTATCAAAAATCAGTTCAGCCGTTTCACTGGCACGCATTCCTAATTTATTTTCTTTCTTCCCCGATGCAAATCCCTGCATTCCTTTCTCGAGTACAAATGCAGTCATTCCTTTTGAGTCGCCTTTTTCACCAGTACGAACAATTACTACTGCAATATCTCCTGAAATAGCGTGCGTAATAAAGTTTTTAGCTCCATTTATCACCCAAAAATCACCATCTCTAACGGCTGTAGTATTCATTCCTCCTGCATCGGATCCAGTATTGTGTTCCGTTAAGCCCCAAGCTCCAATATGTTCGCCCGTAGCTAGTTTTGGAATCCATTTTTTCTTTTGTTCCTCATTCCCAAAAGTTAAAATATGATTAGTACATAACGAATTATGAGCTGCAACAGACAACCCTATAGAAGGATCGACTTTTGAAATTTCCTCTACAATTGTGACATATTCATGATACCCCAATCCAGAACCTCCCAATTCAGCTGGTACCAAAACACCCATGAATCCCATTTCTCCTAATTTTTTAAAAAGCGGTTTTGGAAAAATTTGGGCTTCATCCCACTCCATTATATAAGGCCTTATATTTTTCTCTGCGAAATCTTTTATAGATTGTGCTATTAAAGATTGTGTTTCACTATAATCAAAATTCATCATAAAATATCATTACTATTAAAAGTTCAAATATAAGCTAATAAAATTTGCTTTTTCAACGGGAAAATTGTTAATTTTTATCAAATCCTCAATATTTTTAAAATCACCATTCATGCTTCTGTATTTTACAATCTGCCTGGCTAAATCATGCTTAAAATAAAAAAACTGCGAAAGCTCCTTTAAAGAAGCATTGTTAATATCTATTTTATTCAAGTTAGGCATTTTTATAACAGCAAAGTACTTATTTAAATTTAAAATTACTTCTGGAGACAATCCCCAAACTTCTTTAAGCTGTTCCATAGAGACAAATCCTCCTAATTTTTCTTTTTGAGTTAAAATCCTCAATGATATCACTTCCCCAATTCCATTAATTTTAATCAAATCTTCTGGCGTTGCTTGATTTATATCTACAATGATTATTTTTTCTTTTTTGGCAAAAGACTTATTTGAGAAATTTTCATAATTATTATTGCCCTTTTTATTTACCCAATCCGGAAATTTAAAAAACGGAGCCATTGTATTCAATAATGAATCAGAAACTTTTGTCACATTTTGAAACTCTTTAGCAGAATTAACAAATTTGTTTTGCTTTCTAAAAACCAGAAGCCGGTCAATCTCTTCAACAGACATACCAAGCTTATATCCCTTATAGTCTGAAATAAAATTTGGATTGAAGGGATGCATAACAAATTTATCATAGGATAGATGCAATTTTAAAGAATCTACTTCTGTCTGTAAAGAAAGCCATTGTTGCTTCTTCGAATCCTTTTCTTGGATTGGATTAAAATCCACAAAATAGTAAACCAATTGTAAAGCAACAATGATTCCGAAAAGCAAAAAAATCCCTGCTCTTTGCTGATTAGTAAATTTAAAATATTTTATTTTCTGTTTAAAATCCATTTTCAAAAACATTTATCGTTTTCTTTCAAAATATAAATTAAGATAAAAAAAATCATTTTATTAAGAAAAACATCAAATTCACATACTTCTTAATGGCATTTTATTTTGTCTTTAATTTCTTCATAACTAAATGACTATCAATACATAAATAAATTTTTACATTATTATCTTTTAAATATTAAAGTTTTTATAACTTAAAAGAAGATAATTGTTTTTATTTTTTATAAAAAACGATACATTTGGAACTTAATAACAACTAACCAATATATTATAGTATGTCAATTTGGAAAAGAAAACCGCTAGCACAACTTCTAGCAGAAGCAGCCGACTCTGAAAAAGGATTAAAAAGAACACTAACGGCCTGGTCATTAATTGCATTAGGCATAGGTGCTATTATAGGTGCCGGATTATTTGTAAGAACAGCAACCGCTGCCGCACAAAGTGCAGGACCATCTGTAACAATAGCATTTGTTGTAGCCGCTATCGGTTGTGCATTAGCAGGATTGTGTTATGCAGAGCTATCATCTTCTATTCCTATTTCTGGAAGTGCATACACTTATACTTATGCTACAATGGGTGAGTTTTTAGCTTGGATTATTGGTTGGGATTTAATACTTGAATATGCAGTAGGTGCTGCAACAGTGGGGATTGCCTGGAGCGAATATCTAAATAATTTACTCACAAATGTACTACACGTAGATCCCATACCTTTTGCCTATTGCCATTCTCCATTTCAAACATCATTAACAGGAGAACAAGGAATCATAAATTTACCAGCTCTATTTATAGTTGCTGTAATCAGTTTATTATTGATAAAAGGAATACACGAATCAGCGGTAGTAAATGCTATCATTGTTGTTGTTAAAGTTCTAATCGTAATACTAATTATTGTATTGGGCTGGCATTTCATTAACCCAGCAAATCATACCCCTTACGTTCCGCCAACAGATGTTTTCACTGATGAACATGGAGTAGGACATGCCTATGGAGGCATAATGGGAATATTAGGCGCTGCTGGTACCGTTTTCTTTGCTTTCATAGGATTTGATGCTGTAAGTACAGCCGCACAAGAAACTATCAATCCTAAAAAAAATATGCCAATCGGTATTTTAGGATCTTTAGCAGTGTGTACTGTTTTATATATTCTTTTTGGACATGTTCTTACAGGTCTTGAGCCAGTAGAATTCTTCAGAACTAGCGGCAAGGAGGCCTCTGTAGCCAATGCCATAATCCACGCTATGGGAGAAAGCTATAACTGGCTTGCTCAATTTGTTACCGTTGCAATATTAGCAGGTTTTTCATCTGTTATTTTAGTTATGTTATTAGGACAATCAAGAGTTTTTTACTCTATGGGTAAAGATGGTTTACTGCCAAAAGCATTTAGTGATTTGCATTCAAAATATAAAACTCCATACAAAGCAAACCTTGCTATTTTGATAATTGTTGGAGCTTTTGCAGCTTTTATTCCTGGAGATATTGTTGGGGATATGACAAGCATAGGAACTTTATTTGCTTTTGTTCTTGTATGTATTTCTGTTATAATCTTAAGAAAAAAAGAACCAAATATGGTGAGAGAATTCAAAACTCCGCTTGTTCCTTTCGTACCACTTTTAGGAGTATTTGTATGTTGTGCAATGATGTATGGTCTAGGTTGGACGAATTGGTTGAGACTTTTTGTTTGGATGGCTTTAGGAATCATTTTCTATTTTGCCTATGGCAAGAAAAACAGTGTACTAAACAATCCGGAAAAATAATTTTCAGTTAAATAAAAAAAGGGATTTTAAAGTGGTTAAGCTTTAAAATCCCTTTTTTTATGTCTCAAATTTAGTTTACAAATCAAAAACAGAAGTTCGTTTGGCACGGACTAAGTCTTTTAGTTTAATCCAAAAAGCCAAGGTTAAATAGACTCCAAATCCCAAACCAGCAGTCACAAAAGAAATATAAATGAAAAATAAACGAACGTTTGTCACCCGCATTCCTAATTTATCTGCTAATCGGGACGACACGTGAAAACCATACTTTTCCAAAAAGAACTTTAATTTTATTACTGCCCGCATAATTCTAGGTCATGAGTTTTGGCAAAAATACAAAATTTCAGATTCAATACTGATGTGATTTAGATATAACTAAATGACAGATCAGTTTATTTTTAGCAACTCTGCACCGATAACGCAATCTAGACATTTATTCTTACTGCAGTATTCATTCTTAAGCTGTAATAAAGACTGTGTTTCAAAAGCATTTTTAGCTTTTATACCAAAAGAGCCAAACTTTTCCACTATTGAGTTCTTTTCGGCTTCTACATCATTCAAAACTGTTATTAAATCCTCTGAAGCCTCTTTTCCTTGACTTTTGGCATAAGCAAATTGAAGCGGAATAACAGTATTTAAAATCAACAAATCCATAAAAGACTTAGTTAATGTTTTTTTCTTTTTCGGGCTTTCTTTGTCGAATTGGTAATGAGTTTCCCAATATGGAGTAACCGAAACCCGAAAAATTTCATAAATTGCCTCAACAACACTCAAATTGTTTATTTTCGAAAATAGATTTTGCTGTTTATGAAATAAATTGGCCAATTGTGAAAGCCGAACTGTAGGGAAATTATCAGGCCTGTGTTTAAAAAACTGAAGGGGTTCTATAAAACTCTTTTCTATTTGATACTTATGAAGCAGATAAAAATACCTAAATTTCAAATCTTTAAAATAAGCATCTTCTTTCTCAGCATCCAACAAACCAGCTGAACCGAACAGTAAAGCTTCGAGGTTTTCAACTTCAAAACATTCTTTTCGAATTACTGGAAAAGGAATTGATTGAGCAATTTTAAGAAACGCTTCCCCATTAGTATTCAACCCAAAGTTTTTAGCTAACAGGTGAAACAAAACAGTTTCCCAGTCATTGTTAGTATACTCTAACAATTCCAATATCGGTTTTGATTTTCTTTCTAAACGCTCAAAAAACAATCGCTCCTGCCAATTTTTTAATACAAACTCAGGAATCTCAGTTAATTGCTTTTCGCAGAAAATCCAAGACTTGGGAGCTAATAACTTTTGATAATTATTAAGAATTGAGGCACTAACATAATTTTTAAGTTCAAGAACGGGGATTTCAGAATTATCACTTCTAAAAATTTCTGTGTCATGATCCCATACCACATGCAAAATTACATTTTCATAACCTGCATCTTTTTCATGATGATGCACATACCAATCGGATGATTTGACGTGTATTTCTACATTACCTGCCCACTTTTGATCTCCAATGGTAATTTGGGCATTAAAAAAATCAGGACCTGCCAATTCTAAATACTGACCCGCATTACTGATAGTGATTTCCTCTTGGTTAGAAGTTTTTAAATTTAAAGTGTCAAATTTTTTGAACTTCCAAAGGTAATGGAGAAAATCTTCTTTCATTTTGTTTCGTTTTATACTTCTTTAAATACCAGACTATTTATCTAAAGTAATAAAAAAACAAACAACTTAACTTACATAATTAAAAAAGACAGATATTTCTACAACATCATAACCTAAAGTGTAATGATTTTTGATCTAAAATTAATAACTCGACTTAAAACTAAACTTTATAGAGTTGGAGTTATCGCAGTAAATACAATTTGGCGCAAGCTCTCGCATCCGATAGGGCTTCGTGATGGTTTAGTTTTATATTCATTTCGCGGCAACAGTCGCTAAGCTTTGCTGGTTTTAAACCTTTTGCTTTATATATTTTTACAGTACATTCCCAGCGGGAACCAATATTTAAATCCTCGTAGTCTAAACCATACAGTGCCATTGATTTGGATAAAACATTACGGTCAAAACTTTCATTGTGTGCCACGACAATTCGATTTTGAAGTCTTTTTTGAATTTCAGGAAACACTTCAATAAAGGTTTTGGCATTTGCCGTATCTCTTGGATAAATTCCGTGAACTTGTATCGTAAAAGGATTATACTCATTATTTGGCGGTTTAATCAAAGTCACGAACTCATCTACAACAACACCATTTTCGACGGTAACAATACCTACAGAACATGGATGATAAGCAGTTGCGGTTTCAAAATCTATTGCGGTAAAAGTCATGGGATTTTTAGAATTTAGATTTACAGCAATAATGACTTAGGCAGCATTTCCAAAAAAGGCATTGCTTTTGCATAATCCAGATATTCGTATTCCAAGCCTAACATCCTAAGATTAGAATAATACAATTGATGGTTCTGATAATAATTCTTTTCGCTTTGAACAAACCAAGCTTTTTCACCAAGTTTCTCCGATAAAAACCATTTCTCTAATAATCTGCCAGTACGTCCATTGCCATCATTCCAAGGATGTACTTTTACAAAAACTAAATGAATTAAACTGGCGTAGTAAAAAACTTCCTGAAAATTTAAACCCTTTTTGAGTAAACTTCCTAAATCTTCGTAAAAGGCATTCATTTCGTGATCTACCTGATGTGGAAGCGCTGCTATATATTCAATCCGCCCTTCATCTGTGGTTACATACATATTATGAATTCGATGTTTTCCTTGCTGGTGTTTACTTACAATATGCTTTCCCAAAAGTTTATGTGCTTCTACTATATTCTCTTTATTCAATGGGTTCCATTTTGCAAAAGAATAGGCATTATATAAATCATCAATTTTCTTAGTATAATCCGGAAGAAATTCTATGC